>DATKEJ010000120.1:0-7823 GCA_035512315.1 Rhodothermales bacterium
TTGCCTCCGACGGCGTTCCCATAACCACCTCCTATAGTGCCGTAATTTCCGTAGCCGCGGTTCTGTTGGTCGAAGTCGTCGGTATTTCCACCTCCACTGATCGTGACCCCAACCGCGTCGGCATCGACAAATCCGTTCCCACCGATGATGTTGTCGGAAGCGAACACGTCCACATCGTCGTCAACGATTTGGACACGCAGTGCGCCTGCGAGATTCATCGCGTAAGGCGCCGACGTGAGCGGCGTCCTTGGCGACATTTCGGATTCACCATCGACTGAAATGCCTACCTCGTACGCACGGTTGAATCGCACGTTGAGTAACGACACGATGCTTCCCAGGTCGACGTTGAAAATGCCGTTCACCACCGGGACGGCCGGATGAGCCTCAGTCCAGAGGAGAACGGGATGTAATGTACGGTAGATCTTGAACGTGATCGGAACCACCTCATTGAGCGGGTTGCCAAGACTGTCAGTCAGGAATCCCTGGAACGAGATCGTGTGGTGAGATTCCTGAGCGGCCAACAAGGAAAACGACGAAAGGCAGATCGCGAGCGATCCGGCCAGGATCTAGGTCTTGTGAAGCATCTGTAGTTGGGGTCGATAGTTACGATTGCGGTCAGGCGAGCCAGGATAACCGTGTGGAAACATCAAATTAATCCTCAACCGATAAGATGGAAAGTGAATCGGCGTTATTCGCAGTGCAAACGTGGCGGCTGCTCGCGATCCGGATCCCGGTTGTAAGATTCCGACTGTCCGGGCGCAATGCTGAGATTCTTCCAGTCCGACCCCCTGATTACCTTCGCCACATAAACGATTTGGCCGACATGGTATGCGGTGTGGGCGAGTGATCGTAGAAGCGCCTCGGACACGGACAGACCAATGCCTCTAATCGTCACCCTCCGCTCCAACTCGCAATCCACCAGGTTCGCCAAGGTATCAAAGAGGATGCGCCAGTTGCTCTCCCAATAAGCAACCAATTCCGCGCGGCTCTGAAATTTATCCTCAAACTCCGAGTCGCGATGCCGCCACGGCTTCTCCCCGTCGGTTGTCAAAAAGTCAGTGAATCGTGACGATAGGTTGCCGCCGACATGCCGAATGATCACGGCGACCGAGTTAGATCACGGTGATTCGGTTAGCACCAGCTCCTGATCCGAAAGCTGGGCAATGGCCGACTCGGCGACGGCCTTGTAACGACGATACTCGGACCAAATTGAGTCGATGAGGTTCGAGAATTTCTCCATTAGCATTGGGGATCCTACCGGAATATCGAACGATCCTTACTCCGGACTCCGGACGTCACGGCCTGATATTCTGATTCAAATGCAGCACGTTTTTCGGGTCGTACTTCCGCTTGATCGCCTTCAGTCGATCGAGATTTTTCCCGTAGACCGCAGTTACCCGGTCACCTTCTTCCCCGGTCATGAAGTTGACGTACGCCCCAGCGGAGGCATAGGGTTTCGACGCATCGAAGAAGCTGCGCGCCCAGGCAACGATTTCGTCATCCTGCGCCGGCTCCTCCCAACGGCCGTGGACGTTCAAAACGAAGCGAGCGTCCCGAGCCAGGTACGCGGTCGCGTCAGGAGCGACGTTGCCCGCAACTCCCTCAACGTGCCCGATGAAGATCTCGCATTGCGGTGTAGGAAGCTTTCCTGCATACTCGATCATTGTATCGACCGCCCCGTCGCTCAACTCCGTGAAGTTGTGGCTCTTCCAGTAGTTTCTCGATCCGGCGGTCAGCAAAGGATCGAAGGCTTGCTGCCAATCAACATATGGGATCGGGCCAAGGTGTACGCCGAGCGGCGTGCCGAGACTCTTCAGCGGAGCCAGTAACCTGTCGCTGTTTGTGGGATCACCTACGTAGCACGCGGCGACCACGACGACCTCCGTCCAATGAACCTCCTCCGGAAGAAACGGCAGCGGCGGCGCTTTGCGCATGACGAGCCAGGCTGACAGTTCGGCGGGCGCTGTATTTACGAACTGCCGGTAACCTTCGAGAACCTGCTTAGCCTCAGCATATGGATAGACTATTAGACCCGCTGTGACCTCGGGTCCGACCGGGTGAAGGGCGAATTCCCAATTGGTCACAACGCCGAAGTTGCCCCCGCCCCCTCGGATGGCCCAGAAAAGGTCCTCGTTTTCGCTGGAGCTGGCACGCAGCTTCCGGCCGTCGACGGTTACGACGTCGGCGGAGACGAGATTGTCGATCGTAAGACCGTACTTTCTCGTCAGCCACCCAAAACCACCGCCGAGTGTGAGACCGGATATACCGGTCGTGGAGTTAATTCCGGTCGGTGTAGCCAGTCCGTGAGCCTGAGCAGCCTTGTCAAAATCACCCAGCGTGGCGCCGGGCTGTACGCGAGCTCGTCGCCGATCGGCTTCCACTCTGACGTCTCGCATCGCCGACAGATCGATCATCAATCCATGATCGCACACCGCGTTTCCGGCTATGTTGTGTCCGACGCCCCGAACCGCGATCTCGAGTCCTTGTGCCTGTGCGAACGCGAGCGCCGCAACGACGTCGTCTATCTCCGCACACTGGACGATGAGGGCTGGTCGCCGGTTGATCATTGCGTTCCAGACAGCCCGCGCCTCATCGTAGTCCGGGTCGGACGGACCGATGAGCCGGCCGTTGATCTTGCCTGCGAGACGATCGATGCTTTCGTTTGAGATGGTCGCCATTTCTTTGGTGCTTCCGGTTTTCGAATTGCTCGTCTGTGAAAAATAGGCGGCGGGCAAGCTCCCAGCGCGATCGACGATCGACGAAGGAGGTTGCCTGAAGTCACATCCGAACCGGCCGCGAATCCTGTCGGAAGTTTCGTGCGGCAGCAACAGGTGGTGGTACCGTACCCGACAGTTCCTGACGGACCGTCCGGATGGTTTATGCCGATCATGGAAGGTAATCAAGTCGTGGGCTCATACCAAGGGATTTCACCCGATAAACCACCTCACAATATCCTTGCATTCCACTCAGTTTTTCCCCCGCACCGTGTAGGGCGGGGCTCTTCCTCGGCCGGCAGGCGTGGGCGAGACCCGAAGGAGGGTCGATTCGGCTCGGGGCGAGCCACTCTTTCCAGCGAAACGCCGGTAAGATTCTTGAGGTCATCCCCCCGAGAATCAATGTCGAGTTGGGTCAGGGCGGACCTCTGGCGCGCGTTCGAACGGAGGACGAGCGATGGCATGTCGTCCTGGCTGCGGTGGGCGGCAGGGTTGCGGTGGTGAACGGCCGGCTGACCGACGCACCCCACCTGATCAACGACGACCCCTGGGGAAGGGGTTGGGTTGCCGACGTCGTCACCTCGGAGCTGCATAGGGATCTTCCGAATCTTAGTCGTTAGACCTTTTTTTCACGCTCTCACGACAATACCATAGCTTTGCGGGTTGTCGCTCAGATCTTCCGGGAGGTTAACCGCTGTATGAGAGTCTCATTGTTGTCAGGACTGCTTCTTGCGATCCTTCTCCTGGCGGGCTGCAACCGCGGTTCCTCGAGCGACCGTTTGCAGATCGCCGTAATTCCCAAAGGAACGACCCATCAGTTCTGGAAGAGCATTCACGCCGGAGCCAACAAGGCGGCGAGCGAGCTCGACGTCGAGGTCATCTGGCAAGGGCCCCAGCGAGAAGACGACAGGCAGATGCAGATCCAGGTCGTCCAGAACTTCGTCAGCCGCGGCATCAGTTCGATCGTTCTCGCCCCCCTCGACTCGCGCGCGCTGGTCCCACACGTTGAGGCCGCGGTGAGGCGCGAGATTCCGGTGATCATAATCGACTCGGACCTCGACTCGGACGTCCAATCGAGCTTTGTCGCCACGAACAATCGCGAGGGAGGTCACATGTGCGCTCGGCGGCTGGCCGATATCCTAGGGCGCAAGGGCCGTGTCATCATGCTCAGGGTTATGGAGGGCGGGGCGAGCACCACGAATCGCGAAGAGGGTTTTCTCGAGGAGATCAAGGTCTACGCGCCCGACATCGAGATTCTCGTCGACAATCAGTTCGGAGGAGCGACGGTAGAGAAAGCCCTGCAGGTATCTCAAAACCTCCTGAATCGTTTCAATGAGATCGACGGCATCTTCACGGCCAATGAATCGACGACGCAGGGCATGCTGCGTGCGCTCCAGACGGCGGGACGCGCCGGCTCGGTTAAGTTCGTCGGATTCGACTCGAACGAAACGCTGCTCGACGGGATGCGGGATGGGCAGATCCATGGGCTTGCCGTTCAAGATCCGTTCGACATGGGATACAGGGGGGTTCATACCGCCGTCGCAGTGCTCAAGGGCTTGCCTTTTGAGAAGCACGTCGACACCCGGATCATGATGATCACGCCCGACAACATCCAAACGGATGAGGCACAGTCGCTCTTGAATCCAGACCTTACAACCTGGCTGAACTGAGCGCCGGGATATCAGACGGGTCGAAAAGGTCCAAGGCATGGCTCCTATTCTGAAACTCGAGAACATCCACAAGGCGTTCGGTCCCGTGCGGGCTCTGCGAGGAGTCGACATGGAGGTGTTCGAGGGCGAGGTCCATGCCCTCATCGGAGAGAACGGGGCAGGCAAGAGCACGCTCATGAAGATCCTGAGCGGCGCATACCAGCCGGACGAGGGACGGATGTTGCTCGACGGACGTCCCTATCACCCCCGTAATCCCCGTAGCGGGCGTGAAGCCGGGATCGGAATGATCTACCAGGAGCTCACCATCGCCCCCCATCTGTCGGTGATGGAAAACGTCACGCTCGGTCTCGAGCAGTCGCGCCTCGGGTGGATTCACCGGAGGCGGGACGAGGTGGTGCAGGCACTCTTATCGCTTGGTCAAACCGGCATCGATCCTGATGCGGCAGCGGGAAGTCTGAGCATGGGCAAGCAGCAGGTCGTCGAGATCGCCCGCGTCCTTCTGTCGAAAGCGCGGGTGGTTGTGATGGACGAGCCGACCAGCTCCCTCTCCGCCTCGGATGCGCGAGCCCTGTTCGACGTCGTGAAAAGGCTCAAAGCGACCGGGGTTGCGGTTATTTACATCAGCCACTTTCTCGAAGAGGTCGTTGAAATCGGCGATCGATACACCGTCCTCCGTGACGGCGAGACAACGGCCACTGGAAGTCTGACGGGACTCTCGATCGATGACCTCATTCCGCCAATGATCGGTCGAAGCGTGGAAGAACTGTATCCCGCATCTTCCAGGCAGTTCGGTGACACGCTGATGACGGCCGAGGACGTCCACGGGCTCTTGAACGTGCCTGGAGGGGTTTCATTCAAGGTTCGCCGAGGGGAGATTCTCGGCATTGCGGGCCTCGTGGGCGCCGGGCGGTCGGAGACGTTGCGGACGCTCTTCGGTCTGCGTGAGGGGGATGCCGGCGCCATTCGAATCGGAAAGGATCGACGGGTGAAGGCCTCTGTCATGTCTCCTCACCTGGCGCTCGAAGAGGGGTTGAACCTTTTGAGTGAGAACAGGAAGGAAGAAGGGCTCGCCGTCGGTCTGAGCGTTCGCGCAAACCTTACGTTGTCAAGGCTTCGTCGTTATGCGCACTCGGGATGGATCGACCTGAGCGCGGAACGCGAACGTGCAGCGCACTGGGTTGACCGGCTCGGCGTTCGATGCCGCTCGACCGAACAGCCGGTAGGCACGCTTTCAGGCGGAAACCAGCAGAAGCTTTGCCTGGCGCGCCTGCTGCACGACGACAGTGACGTGCTGCTTCTCGATGAGCCCACGCGCGGCATCGACATCGGAAGCAAGGCCGAGATGTACCGGCTTATTCACGAAGCGGCCGGACAGGGGAAAGCCGTGGTCATGACCAGCTCGTACCTCCCGGAATTATTTGGGGTCTGCGACACACTCGCGGTCATGCATCGGGGCTTGCTCTCGGACTTGCGCCCGGTCGACGACTGGACGGAGGAGGAGGTGCTTCGGTATGCCACTTCCGGCAGATAAGGTGGGCGGTCGAGCGCAGACTACCGACACTGGCGACCGGGGCGGTCTGCTTCGCCGTGCCCTATCGGATTTCGGACCGTTCATCGGATTCGTTTTTGTATTCACGTTGTTCGCGATACTCGGGCCTGCGTCTTTCACCTCCTTCTACAACCTCAAGACGATTCTCACGCAGAGCGTCATCATCGGCGTGGCAGCTCTGGGAACAACCTACGTAATCATATCCAAGGGGATCGATCTCAGCGTGGGTTCGCAGATCGCGCTTGGACCGGTGGTGGTGGCGACGCTGATAAACTACTTCGGAGGCGGCACCGGCGCCCTTGTGCTGATAGCAGCGGCCTCCGGCGGAATTCTCGTTTGCGGATTGACCGGTCTCCTGAACGGCGTCCTCATCACGCGATTCAAAATCGTACCGTTCATCGTGACGCTTGGCACGATGCAGATTGCGCGCGGGGTTGCTAAATGGATTGCGCTCGAGCAGACCGTGCCCACACCCGCAAACTGGCTCAACAACCTGATGTTGGTCGATCCGGATCCTTCCTGGCTTCTCTTCGCCCCTGGAGTCTGGATATGCGTAGCTGCACTCATCGTCTCCGCAATCGTGCTCAAGTACACCGTGCTGGGGCGATACGTATTTGCGATCGGCTCGAATGAACAGACCGCGCGACTGTGCGGAATAAGAGTGGATCGATTCAAGGTAATCGTGTACTCCCTCTGCGGACTCCTCACCGGGGTTGCCGCCGTCCTCCAGTACAGCTACCTGACCGTAGGAGACCCGACTTCCGCCGTAGGACTCGAACTCGACATCATCGCGGCCGTGGTAATCGGAGGAGGCTCACTGAATGGCGGCGAAGGCAGCGCCGTGGGATCGATTGTCGGCGCGCTGATCATGGCCGTCCTTCGCAACGGATGCAACATGCTGGGCGTACCAAACTTCGTTCAGGAGATCATCATCGGCGCAATCATCGTCGGCGCCGTGCTAATCGATCAACAGAAGCATCGCGTCAGAACGAAGAAGATGTAGATCTCGCGCAAAGCCGCAAAGACGCGAAGGAATGGCACCGACACTGTCCCCCTCCACCAGGGGGCGGCTGAGCGCAACGGCTTACTTCATCGACCCACTCACCAGAGTTGCGCTCAGCCGGAAGTGGTCACGAGTGGTCGAGACTCCTTGACTACCCAAGCCGCCAAGGGAAGAAATTTCTCACGCAGAGAGCGCAGAGACCGCGGAGGAATGGTGACCGTACCGTTCCGTAGGGGCAGGCCAAAGCCCAAACCACCACTTTTTCGCCCAGGTTGGCCGTCGGCCTGCCCGCGTCCTCCCGTCTAGAACGCAGCAACCGCGGAGGTCTTGGCACCCTGCACCATGCACCCTGCACCAAGTACCCGGAACCACCCTCACCGGACTCCGGACTCCGCACTCCGGACTCAAAAAAACTTAAACACCATCAAATCCGAGAACAGCGGGTCCGTCACTGTACAGACGGCCTCCCGGCTGTCGTAGAGCGTCGCTTCGACGTGGTTCATCGTGGCCTTCACCTCGACCTCGCAGGCGGTCTTGGTGTAGTTGTTGTCGGAGTATGTGACCATATACACGGCAAGCTCCTTTCTTGGAAGGAACATGAACCGCGACTCCCCTCGGCGCAGATTGCCGAGGTCGATCACCTCCTCATTCACTCTGATTTGCACGTCCGCCAGACCGCGGCCCCCGATGGAGACGCGCGTGGTCGAGAACCCAAGCCAGAACAGATTTATTGCCAGCACGAAGCCGACAGGAATCATAAGGAGCAGGAGACCTGTCTTGAATTTCGTTCCGGAGTGACGTTGTGCGCTCATGGACTTTCGTTGTGTCGCGCGCCGAGGCTGTGTTCGGTGTGCATTGTGCTGCCGTTGAGGTCGACATTGGCGCCA
>DATKEJ010000121.1:0-5239 GCA_035512315.1 Rhodothermales bacterium
ACCGAGCATAGTCACTTCCAGGAACGTGAAAACTGGACTCTGCTTGCTAGCTATTGCCATTCTTGCACAGCGGGTCTTTGCGATTATGGATTTGTTACTCTAAGTTCATGTTCACGTCGGAATGCGAGCGCCTCGCTCGCAAGGTAATGCAGAGCAAGTGATGTCTCTGTAGGTGTGAGGTGGGAGCTGTAGCTCATATCACTCGAGCTCACTCAACCACTCCAGTATGTTTGATAGATCCCCAGCATGGAGGATTTTCTGTACCCGTTCCCGCGCGGAGAAGCGCGTGGAAGAGTCACTGGAGCGGCGAGCGGTCGAGGTGTTCCTTCCCAAATGTGCGGAGGTACACCAGTGGAAAGACCGGAAGAAACAAGTCATTCTACCATTATTTCCAGGATACATCTTTGCGCACGTCAATGAGCGAGAGCGCCTCGACGTGCTCACGGTCGACGGGGTCGTGCGCACCTTAACAATGGATGGGCAGCTCTGCGCCTTGTCTCAGGACGAGATCGAGCAGCTACGGATCCTACAGCAGGATCCGTATCGTGTCGAGGCCGTGGCCATCTCGCAGATCCCCGAAAAGGGTACCCACGTGACGATAAATCGAGGGGCGCTTTCCGGACTCAGCGGTGAGGTTCGCAACCACCGCGGACTTACGCACGTTGTCATCGTTGTCGAGGCCATCAAGCAGGCGGTTCGGGTCATCGTACCGGCCGAATGGATCGAGGAGACAAAGGCCTCAGACTATTTGTATATCCGGACTTATCGGCAATAGCGTTTGAAACGCTAAACGAGAAACGAGAAACGCTAAGCGGAACGCAACGGAGTCTCGACGTAGCGCGAGACCCGCCTTCGCGGGCGCAGGCTCGGAGCGCGTAGACGGACGCTGATCGCCCCTGCGGGCCTCGTCGAGAGCCTGCCCGGGATCCAGGCAACGTTACTCGGAAGCGTGCGACGACCTTCGATCGCCCGGCCAAACCCCATCTCAGCCAGTAACCCATGAGAATCCTCCTATTAGTCTTTCTCTGCACCGCGGTATCGGCTCAAACCATTTCTGCTCAGGGATTCGGCCGCATTCAGGAGACGCAGACCAACACCGCCTACTTTTTCCATGCGGTTCCGGGAGAGGCAACGGTCAAAGTGTCGGTGTTGGGTACAGTGCGGGTCCCGGGCATCTACGTGGTCGGCGCCGGCACGCGCCTCGATGAACTCTTCGCCATGTCCGGCGGGCCGACGGAAAGAGAAACCCCGGACATTTCCAGCGACGTCGCCATCAGCCTCTTTCGAGAGGAGGGCGAAACGCGCCAGTTGATTTATCACGAGATGCTGCAACCGATGCTCAACGAGCCAGGAATGTATCCCGCCCTGGCAGAAGGCGACGTGCTGATGGTGGAAACGAACCTGCGGCGCAAGTTCGGGTGGAGGGACGGGTTAAGCGTAATGACTGCGGTCGGAACGCTGGCCCTCGTTGTCGAACGCCTGATCCAATAGAGTCGAAGCCTCACTCAAACCCTGTGTGGAGCCATGCCACTTGAACCCCATCTTACCGACAGGCCGATGACGAACGGTTACGCCAAAGCCGAGTCGAGAGAACAATACCATCCCTCCGGGGCTCGCTCGGGCGCCTCTCCGCTGAAGGAGGCCGTCGAGACGCTGTGGAAAGGCCGGTGGATGCTCGTTGCCGCGTGTGCGGTGACCGTTGGGGCGGTCGCGGTATACGTGTTCACCGTCGCACCCGAGTATGAAGCGACCAGCCTGTTGTCGGTCGAGTTGAACGGGGATCCCGTCCAGCAGCGGCTCCAGCTCGGCCTGGACCAAGATTTCGGCATGGGCAACCGTAGTCTCGACAACGAACTGTGGGCCTTGAGCCAGTCGGTAGCGATCACAGAATACGTCGCGGACGAGCTGCTCCGTCTTCAGACCGTTCCCGAAACCGGCAAGCCTATAACGATTCTCGAAGACAAGGACGGAAATCCTCTGAGTCGCGAACAGGTCGCGAATCGGCTTCCGAGCCGGTTGAGGCTCGATCAGGCCGCACGGGGAGTGTCTGCGATCCGCGTCGTCGGCGTCAGCGCGATACCCGAGGAGGCGGCGCTCATCGCGAATCTGTACTCGGAGGCTTACATCGAACGTGCGCAGGCCTCGAGCCGTGCCCGCATTTTCGCGTCGCGAACCTTTTTGGAGGAGCAGGAGCAGAAGCTTCAGGCCGATCTGGCGCTGATGGAAGACCAGATCCGCGATTTCATGAGCGCGGAGGGCGCCGCTGCATTGGATCAGGAGGCCGCGCAGACCGTCAACCAGATCGCAGAGCTTCAGGCCATGCGCGACGACGCGCGCATCCAGCTCGACATGAAAAAAGCGGCACTGACGAGTCTGGAGCAAGAACTGTCCGAGATCGAGCCGAAACTCGTACAGCGCGTTGCCTCGGGCGTGGAAGAGGAGCTCGATCGCGTGTTGACGAGCGTGGCAAATCTGGAGTTGCAGGTGCAGCAGATTCACCAGCAGAATCCCGACCTGCGAAACCGGGCGGCGTCCGATCGAAACGAACTGGTGCAGATCGAGCTCGCGCAACTGAACGACCGTATCAAGAACCTTCGGGTACGCGCGTCGGAGCTTTCGAAGCAATACGTCGATGAAGTGTTGTCAATAGGAGGGTTTGATCCCGGAGAAGGCGGAGGAGCGGGATTCTCGTTCGTTGCGCAAAAGCGGCGTCAAATGGCCGAGACCCGGATCGAAATAAGCGGCCTCGAGGCCAAGTTGGTAACGGTTGCACAGCGGCTCGCCGATTATGATCAAAAGCTCCGGGAAATTCCGGGTCAGGCCATTCAACTGGCGCAGTTGCGGCGCGCGCAGCAGTCTGCCGAGCGGCTCTACGTCCTCATCACCGAGAAGCTCCAGGAGATTCGCATCGCCGAAAAGGCCGAGATCGGGTACGCCGAGATCATTAGACCGGCAACTACGCCGAGTAAGCCCGTCCGTCCCCAAAAGGCCCGCAACCTGTTTCTGGCGCTCGTGTTCGGACTGATGGTCGGCGGAGGCTTGGTGTACGGCAGACGGCATCTCGACTCGCGCCTTCATCAGCCGCAGAACCTCAAGGACCTGGGGTACAGTGTCATGGGGGTCGTTCCGGACATGAGGAAATTCGTAAAGGAAACCTTCAAGGGAGCGACGACGAGCCAGGTGCAGGGACGTGAGATCAACACCATGCTGCCCGTAATATTTGAACCCCTGTCCTCGTATGCGGAAGCGTACCGGCGGCTTCGTACGAACATCCAATTCAGCCGTCCCGATGTGATAGTCCAGACCATCCTCGTCACGAGCGGTGAAGCGGGAGAGGGGAAGACGACCACCGCCCTCAACCTGGCATTCGCGATGGCGCAGGCTAACCGGCGCACGGTGATCATCGACGCCGATCTCCGGCGACCCGCCCTTCACAGCATGCTATCTCTGAAGAGAGAACCCGGTCTGACCGATTTGCTTTTTCATAACGAACCGTTTCGGCCGGAGCGATACGAGACGTCGTTCGAAAATCTCTACGTCATCCCAGGGGGAGCCGCGGTGCCGAACCCGAGCGAAGTACTCGGATCCAAGCGGATGCGAGAGTTCGTTGAAAAGCTTCAGGCGGAGTTCGACGTCGTCATTTTCGACACGCCGCCCGTGCTGGCCTTCAGCGACGGCATGCTGCTTTCGACCCAGTGCGACGCCACAATCATTGTCGCGGCGGCCGACCAGACGGACATTCGATCCTTCCGCGAATCGGTCGAAATCCTCGAAGGCGTTGGCGCCCACGTCATCGGATGCGTGCTGAACAAGTTTGATCCCAGGGCCCCCGGCGTGGTGGGGTATCCGTATGGGGGTGGGTACTACTACGAGAGGTACTACGAGTACCAGGGGACGTAGATGGTAGATGGCAAATGGCAGATGGAAGCCGTAGACGGTTATTGTGGATGACCCCTCGTTGCTCGAACAGAGACGTCGATAAGATGACTAAATCGCACCCCGGGTACGGGCCCTCGGCAACGCACCTGAGGAAAGCGGCACCTCGAACCCCGAACCTCGAACTTCGAACGAGGGCCAAATGAGCGCCCTGGGAATAGGCAGACCCCGAGTGGCCCTCATCGGCCACGGCTACTGGGGCAAGAACATCGCGCGCAATCTCGATGCGCTCGGGGCGTTGTACGGGGTGTGCGACGAGGATTCTGCGGTGATGGAGGAGGTTGCCGGTTTATATCCGCATGCGCGGCTGTACAAAGATCTTGCGCAGGTTCTTGTCGATCCGGAGGTGGATGCCGTCGCCTTGAGCACTGGGGCGTCGTTGCACGCGGAGCAGTCCATCCGGGCACTGGAGGCCGGCAAGGATGTGTTCGTCGAGAAACCGCTGGCCGTGAATTATCGAGACGGCACTCGTGTGGTGGAGGTCGCTCGCGGATCGAAGCAGATTCTGATGGTCGGGCACCTGCTCGAATATCACCCCGCTGTCTTGAAACTCGAGGCGTTGATCAGGGAAGGCGAGCTGGGACGACTGCAGTACATCTACTCCAACCGATTGAATCTGGGCAAATTTCGTCGCGAGGAGAACATCCTCTGGAGTTTCGCCCCGCACGACATCGCCGTGATCCTCCGGCTTGCGGGTGAATCGCCGATCGAGCTCAGTGCGACCGGCGGTGCGTATTTGCAGGCCAATGTGGCCGACACGACGGTGACGCACATGCTATTCGATAGCGGACTCAGGGCGCACGTTTTCGTGTCCTGGCTGCATCCGTACAAGGAGCAGAAGCTCGTCGTCGTCGGATCCCGCAAGATGGCCGTATTCGACGACCGGGCGCCCGACGGCGAGAAGCTCATACTTCACGACAAGGGCGCGGATTGGGAAGGAAATCGACCGGTCCCGCGGCGAGGGAATGGGGATCCCGTTCCGATCGCACAGCAGGAGCCGCTGCGACTCGAGATCGAGCACTTCCTCGACTGCGTCAAGACGAGGAGACAGCCCCGGACGGAAGGGGCCGGCGCGCTGGCCGTCCTCCAGGTGCTTCAGACCGCCCAGCGGTCGCTCATGACCGGGAGGCCGCTGCCCGTTTTCGATGGAGCGATGGCGCCCAATGGAAACGGGTATCACGCGGAAGCTAATCCACCGGCGCTGGGATCACTCCAATAGGGCGGATTTGGCGACGTGAAAAACCTCGGAAAAGAGCAAGGAGGATCAATGTTGCACAGAGTAGAGTCGATGTACGAGTGGTTT
>DATKEJ010000122.1:0-10622 GCA_035512315.1 Rhodothermales bacterium
ATGTGCCTGCCCCCTTGAACGCATGCTATTCCGCTCAGGAAACCTTACCCGCCGCACAAGCCTTTAACCGGGGAATTAACCCCTCCCGCATCCGCAATAGCATCATGGACGTTAAGCTCACCGCCGTCTTCAAGAAAGTCCCCGAAGGGTACATCGGCTTTGTGCAAGAACTACCTGGAGCCAATACGCAGGGGACGTACTCTCGATGAGGCAAGAGCGAATTTGCGGGAAGCCTTATCTTGAGCAGGTTCACTGTGCCCACCTGTCTTGCCACAGCTGCAAGGGAAGCCCTCGGGAGGATCCTGACCTTGATGGCACCTACTATCCACCCACTGGAGAGGAGCTTTGCGATGGTGTTGGAGGCTAACCGTGAGCTCGCAGAGGAGGAGATTCGGGGTGAGGAGGTTTGCCGCCCGGTCTTCTGATCTTGGTGGAAATCGGTTAGCGGCCTGGATTCTTTTCTCGCGCCAAGGCGCAAAGACGCGAAGATTTCCGCGCGGTGAAGCTGCACTATGCACGTTGTACCTTGCACCGCGTTTTTCTGGATCCCCGCCTGCGCGGGGATGACGGACGTCGAACCTCGAACCCCGAACCTCGAACATAAATGCTCCCAACCGTCGACGACCTTAAATCCTCCCCGCTCATCCACCGGTTTGGAGATTGCTTCAACCCCCCCGGACTCACCAACTTCATCGGCTGCGTTCAATCCGAGATCGACGTCACCGGCATCCGGAGTCTCTCCTTTCCGCCGTACTCGACGTCGAACGTGTTGACGGCGGGATTCGTGCTTAATGGGGTGCATTTCCAGTCGCTCGGACTGCCGGTCACGACGTTCTGGTATCCGGATCGGATCGTGCGGACGGCCGTTTGGCGGGACGTCCACATCGAGTCGACCACCGTCCTTGCCGTCGGACGCACCGCCGCCATCGTCGGCCTCCGGTTCGAGAACCGGGGAGGGGAGAGCCGGGTTATCGACTTCGGATTCAACCTGCGCGGATGCGTCAATAAGGCGACCAAAGGATGGCACTGGCTTCCGCCGTCGGAGAACGATAACACCGTCGTGGTCGATGCCTCGCGCGGCGTGTGCGTTTACGCGTCCCGGCACACGGAGGCGGTCCAGGTTCAGGGCATGACGCCTAAGGCCGGCCAAGTTCGTGCCGGCGTGCTGCTACATTCGGTGACGCTCGCGCCCGGAGAATCCGCGGAGTTTGCGTACGTCAACGCTATCGGCGCGTCCGACCGCGAGGCGCTCGCGCTTTACGACGAGCTGGCCTCCAATCCGAAAGGAGAGATAGCGAAAGCCACGGCGGACTGGAACGCCGAGCTCAAGGCCCTCTTCACGCCGAACAACGATCGCTACTCGGGTCACCTTCCGGAGATCGAGACTAGCGACGCCGACATCCGGAAGCTCTACTGCATGGGCGCGCTCGGCGTGGCATACTTCAAGCGCGACTCTCCGCACTCAGTCATGGGACGCGCCTACGACACACTCATGCCGAAGTACTGGCAGACGGTGACGTTCCTGTGGGACTATTTCCTCAGCTCCGGCGTGCACGCCCAGCTCGACCCGGTCGTCATGAAGAAGTACCTCGAGCACTGGATGCACACCGACATCTACGAGCACTTCGGCACCGAGTACCTGTCGGGCGGTCCAGCCGGAAACTGGTATTCGGTGAACGACTTTGCCATGGTGAGCATGGTGAACGAGTACGTCCGCTGGACCGGCGACCGCGACTGGCTTTCGAGCGACGTGAAGGGCGCCGGCACGACCGTGGCGGAGTTCGTCGCGCGTTATGCATCGAAATGGAAGGAATTCCGCACGCCGAACGGCCTCGCCGATTACGGCGGCATCAATAACCTCCTCGAGTGCGTGTCGACGTACGTCCACGAGGTGACGAGCCTGAACGCGGCGAACGTCCACAACATGCGCGTCGCGGCCAATCTCCTGGCGCTGGCCGGACGCGCCGGCGAGGCGCCTGCACTGAGAAAGGAGGCGGAGGCGCTGTTCGAGGCGCTGCAGGAACTGTACGTGGACGGCAAGGGATTCTGGAATGCGCGGTATCCGGACGGGTCCAAGGTGGAGGTTCGGCACTGCTACGACCTCCTGACCGTCCTGAACACCATTCCCGACGACATCTCGCCGAAGCAGAAGGCCGAGATGGTCGCCTATTTCAAGGCCGAACTGATGTCGGAGACGTGGATGTACGCACTGTCGCCGAAGGACGAGAACGTGCTTTTCGACGTGCGTCCAGATCACCAGTGGACCGGCGCCTACCCGGCATGGCCGCCGGAGACGGTTCGAGGGCTCTACCGCATCGGCCAGCCCGATCTCGCGTTCCGCTGGTTGAAGGGATTGGCGAAGAGCGCGAACCAGGGTCCGTTCGGTCAGGCCCAGTTTGCCGAAACGGTCGTCGAGACCGAAGACGGCGGCGCGAGGAAGGCCCCACCGGAGTTTCCGTACATCACGGATTGGCACGTATCGTCATCCGGCAGCTGGGTCACAGCGATCCAGGAGGGAATTTTTGGATTGCGGATAGTGCCGGAATCAGGAATCACTGCGCAGCCGCAGTTTGGGGCGTTTGATCCGGAGGCGGAGTTGAGGAATGTGAGTTGTCAGGGGAAGCGGTATGTCGCAACGGCACGGGGGCTCGTCGAGGACGACGTATGACGGCAGGCACTAAACTTCAAACACCAAACTTCAGACACCAAACATGGGCTACATCCCCTTGTCGCCGACCGATCGGGCGTCGTTGAGGTGTGGCGCGACTCGTGGTTGGTTTGGCCGTGTCTCGAAGTCAGTCGCGTAGGTTGCGGATTCTCGGCCGACGTCGAGTAGGATAGCAGGTCCCGACCAGTCGCGTGAGCTACGGAGCGAACATCTCCCCCAGCACCGCCAATGACTTCTCGAGCGCTTGGGGAGAAAGCCGGCCCAGTCTCCTCACAAGCCGTCCCCGGTCGACCGTGCGAAATGCGGACGCGATCTTCGCACAGAGCGCCCCCAATTTTGCGTTTTGCACTCTGAATTTTGAACTTGCGTGATGCACCTCGACACCGACCAAAAAGTCGAACAATTCCTCCACGACTCCGGCTGGATCCCGAACGGAACCCCCATCCGCGTCACGCCCCTTCCCGGCGGCGTCTCCAACTACGTCTGGCACGTCCACGCCGTTGAGAACGTCTACGTGCTGAAACAGCCGCTCGAGAAACTGGCGACGCCGGTCGAGTGGAAGTCCGGACTCGGACGCCTCGAGCGGGAGGTCGCCTGCATGCGCTTCCTCGCTGAAATCCTGTCGGAGGGACAGGTCCCGGAAGTCGTTCACCACGATCCCGAATCCCACGTCGTCCTCATGCGAGCGGCGCCGTCGACTGCGGCGTCGTGGAAGGGACTGTTGATTGGCGGGCACTTCGATCCGGAGACGGCGGAGAGGGTGGGGAAGATGCTTCGGACCATTCATAAGGAGAGCCGTCGACGAGCGGCCGAGGTGCGACCCAGGTTCGACGACGTGACCTTCTTCGAGGAGCTCCGCATCGATCCCTTCCATCGGTACTTGCAGAATCAGTACCCGGGCATGCGCCCGGAGATCGAGCGATTGATCGAACAGCTCACGACGAATCGGACATGCCTGACCCATGGCGATTACTCGCCGAAGAATTTCCTCATCGCGGACGATGGGAGCCTGATCCTGCTGGATTTCGAGGTGGCACACTGGGGCAATCCGGTCTTCGACCTCGCGTACTGTATCGGCCACCTCATGCTCAAGGGCTGGGCGCTGCACAAGGAGCCCGACGCGGTGCTGCTGATCACGCGATTTTTGGATGCCTACGGTCTCGAGACCGATCCGCTCATCCCGCATCTCGGTCTGATGCTCCTGGCGAGGCTGGACGGCAAATCGACCGTCGACTACGTCACCGATCAGATGATGCGCGCGCATATCCGCTCGATCGCGCAGTCGTGGATCGGATGGACGCTCGACGCGGAACCCATCCCCTTCATCGAATCGGCGCTCGGCGTCGACGACGTCATATGAGCGAGATCACGGCCGTCAAAGGGCGGGAAATCCTCGACTCCAGAGGCTATCCGACAGTCGAAGTCGAGGTGACGCTGGCCTCCGGGCACACCGGACGAATGCTCGTTCCATCCGGCGTGTCGACTGGAAAATGGGAGGCGCACGAGCTTCGCGACGGAGATGCGTCGAGATATGGAGGGCGCGGCGTTCGGAAGGCCGTCGCCAACGTGAACGGCGAGCTTGCTGAGGCTGTCATAGGGCTCGCCGCTGACAACCAGGCATTTCTTGACCGGCGGATGATCGACCTCGACGCGACAGCCCAGAAGAGTAGACTGGGGGCCAACGCAATCCTGGGTATTTCCTTCGCCGTCGCCCGTGCGGCCGCTGCCGAGGCCGGGAAGCCGTTCTATCGTTATCTGGCCGATGCGTACCGGATCGAGGGTGACCTGAGGATCCCGCTGCCGATGGTGAATGTCATGAGCGGCGGGTTGCACGCGGGGGGGAAGCTGGACGTCCAGGATTACATGGTCGTCCCAGTCGGCGCATCCTCGTACCCTGAGGCGCTCGAGCAGGTGTCGGCAGTCTGGCAGGCGACACGGGTCGTGCTGAATGCTTCCGGTTATGAGGCATTTCTCGTTGCCGACGAAGGGGGACTGGGTCCAGCGCTCAACAGCAACGAAGAGGGACTCGAGATCCTCTGTCGATCGGTCGAGCAGGCCGGTCTCAAACCCGGATCCGACATCGCCATCGCGCTCGACGTCGCATCGACGCATTTCTACGATCCGACCTCGAACGAGTATGTGCTCGGGGCCGACGGTTCGCGGCTCACCTCCGAGGGAATGATCGATCGCCTCGAAAAATGGGTATCGTCCTATCCTATTGTATCTATTGAAGATGGATTGGCAGAGGACGACTGGGAAGGATGGCGCCGGCTGACGGAGAGGCTCGGCGAGAGGATTCAGGTGCTGGGCGATGATCTTTTCACCACCAACGGGGAACGAATTCAACGCGGCATTGATTTGAACGCCGCCAATGCCGTGCTCGTGAAGAGCAACCAGATCGGGACGCTGATGGAGACCGTCGAGGCGATTCGGCTGGCGAAATTCGCCGGATTCAGGACCGTCATTTCGGCCCGATCAGGGGAGACGGAGGACGATGTGCTCGCGGATCTGGCGGTCGGTCTGCGCGGCGGGCAGATCAAGATCGGATCGCTTACGCGTTCCTCGAGACTATCGAAATACAACCGCCTCCTGCGCATCGATGAGGAATTGGGCGGAGCTTTTGAAGGGGGCAAAGTAATAGGAGGCTGATGGGGCGAAAGCAGAATTTTCCGAGCGTCGACGATCTGAAGTCTGATCCGATGACGCATCGGTTTGGGGACCTTTTCAATCCGCCCGGGCTGACCAATTTCTGGGGATGCGTCCAGGCGGAGATCGACCTGACGGCAATCCGAAACTTGAACTTCCCGCCGTTTGCGACGGGGGATAATCCATCACTCGGATTCGTGGTCGACGGCCGGCATGCCCAGGCGCTCGGCATTCCGGTCACGTTCACGTGGTATCCGGATCACATCGAACGGCGATGCCGGTGGGGCGATCTGTCAATTGTTTCCCGGACGTTCCTCCCGATGGAGCGGATGGCCGTGGTGGTCATCCTCGAGATCACGAACGACGGGGCTGCGTTGGAGACGGAGATCGGATGCAACGTCCAACACCGTGTCGCGCGCACGACAGATTGGACGACTTGGCTTCCGCCGACGGAATCCGGCCACGACGTGGAGATCACCGCCAACGAGATCATCGCATCCGCTCCGAATTCGGAGGCCGTGTCGGTCACGACGTGTTTTCCCAACCCGGATGTCGTTACTCGCCTTGGTGTACGCTATCGTTTGAAGCTCGGTAAAGGCAAGACGTGGCGCGGGGTGTTCGTGCAGGCGGTGGGACCGGAGGCGCCCGGCGTCCGCACAGTTGCGGAAGAGCTCGCGACCAACGTCGAAGCCGCGTTCGCGACGTGCCGATCCGACTGGAACGCCGAGCTGGAGTCCCTTTTCACTCCGGGCAATGACCGGTATGGAGGGCATCTTCCGACGCTGGTGACGTCCAACGAATCGCTGCGGAAGATCTATTGGATGGGAGCTCTGGGGCTCGCGTATTTCCGGCGCGACTCTCCGCATTCGGTGATGGGCCGGACCTACGACACGCTCATGCCGCGCTACTGGCAGACGCTGACGTGCATCTGGGAGTACTTCCTGAGCGCGCCGGCACACGTGCTGCTCGATCCCGACGTCATGCGGAAACTCCTCGAGCGCTGGATGGAGATGGACGTCCACAAGCATTTCGGGACGATCTACTTGACCGGAGATGGCATCGGCCCATGGTACGCGATCAACGATTTTGCGATGGTCAGCATGATCTACCGTTACTTGAAATGGACCGGCGATCTCGACTGGCTCGGAAAATCCATCGCAGGCAAGACCGTTATCGAGCACGTGGTCGATCACGCTGGTCATTGGGAAGATCGCAAGCAGCCTGGAGGGCTGGCAGGGTACGGCGACGAGTTCAATTTGCTGGAATGCGTTGGGACGTACGTCCACGAGGTCGTCAGCCTGAACGCCGCAAACGTGTTCGCCATGCGGTGTGCCGCCGAGATCCTGTCACATGTCGGCCGGAAGCAGGAGTCGGAGTCGTTCCGGACTAGGGCGAGTGACCTGCTCGAAGCGATCCAGCGGATGTACGTTTCGGGAGGAGGTTACTGGCGAGCGCGACATCCGGACGGGTCAGTGCATGAGGTCAAGCACGCCATGAATTTGTTGACCGTCCTCAACACCGTGTCGGATGATCTTCCATCCGACCAGATCGAGGAGATCGTCGGCTTCTTCGAGCGCGAATTGATGACGGATACCTGGATGCGGGCGTTATCGGCGTCGGATGATGACGTGTTGTTCAGTGTGCGACCCGATCACCAGTGGACGGGGGCCTATCCCGCATGGCCTCCCGAGATCCTGAAGGGACTTTGTCGTGTCGGGCACGCCGATGTGGCCGCACGTTGGGTGGAGGGTTTGGCGAAGAGCACCAATCAGGGTCCGTTCGGCCAGGCCCATTTCGCGGATCGGGTCGTCCCGAGTGTCAACGGAGGCGCGGCGAAGGCGCCGCCCGTCGATCCGCACATCAATGATTGGCACAGCTCGTCATCCGGAAGCTGGATTTCGGCCGTGACGGAGGGGTTCTTCGGGCTCACGGTGGCGAACGGCCATCTGACGGCGACCCCGCGGTTGGAGGAGGTCGACCCAGAGGCGCGATTGGAGAATGTGCGGTTCAGGGGGGAGTTGTATGTGGTGGATGGGGAGGGAGTGAGGAGAGCGGGTTGAGCGGATTGAGTTCCGTAGGGGCAGGCCAGAGGCCGCCCAGCGGCCGTCGGCCTGCCCGTTTGGATGTACCTGTGGATGTGGTTTCGGAAATAGGGTGACGTCGTTCGGGCAGGCCGACGCCGCTTGGGTTATCCCTGGCGAAACACGGCCGTTTGGGCTTGGGCCTGCCCCTACGGAACAGGTGTCGTGTGCCCCACCGTCCTTTCAAAATGCCACCGGAGAGGATTCGACGCGATGTATTCCCGGATCGCCAGTAACTCGCGATCATGTCTAATGAACCGTTCGAAATAATTCCGCTGCCACGCAAAATCCGGATCAGTCGTACGTCGAACTCGCTTTGTGACGGCCCCCTTGAACTGGTTCACGGCGACCGGTAACGATTCTCGCTGGACGTGACCGGGTTTTCTCAATTTCGCCGGGTGAGGCGAATTGTTCAGAAGACAAATGATCGCGTGAACGTGATCGGGCATTATCTGATATGCATCGATGTCGATATGGTCGAACCGGTTGGGAAGGCGCTTCAATTCGTCTTCGACGATGACGCCCGTCGCTGACAGGTCGACGTGGTCAACGACGACCCGGCCGAGACATTCTGACCGTCCGCAACACAAACGGTCACGAAGTACCATCCCATCGATCCATATCGTGACCCAGGAGACGAATGGATTTCCGTTGTGGTAATTTCATGAGAGGGGTTTATCCAATAGACACATGAGCGATACGGGACGTAACCTCGAGACCCGCCATCCTACGGAACGGGTTCATCTGCTGGCGCACGACGACGGGCAGGCCGACGCCGCATCAGTAATCCTGGACGAATATGGCCGTCTGGGCTTTGGCCTGCCCCTACGGAAAGGGTGGCATCTGACGATACTTCTTTCTCTCTTACTTACCACTTGCATCGCCCAACCCATGACCCAACTCGAACAACTGGAAACCCTTCGATCCGAACCGGACCCGGCCAAACGGACCCAACTCGTCGACGCGCTCTGGAACGACGCAACCGAATCCGGCACGCCTCTCATCCCGAACGACACAACCCTCATTTTTCTATACAGAGGTCCGGGCGAGCGTGTTCGCGTTTCAGGAGACATGACCCATTCGGCGGAGGAAATCGTGCTGGAGCGCATTTCCGACACCGATCTCTTCGTCGGTACGATGCATGGGCCGTCGGATGCCCTGTTCGAGTACTCCCTCCTCATCGACGACAATTTCCCCGTTGCCGATCAGATGAATCCCTACAAGGTCGGAAGTGGATTCGGTTACCTGTCGGAAGTCGCCATGCCGGATTTCGAGTATCATCCGGCCTTGATCGATATCCGCGACGGTACGCTCGGTGGATACGATCGCGTGACGCAACACACTGTGCCGGCCGGGATCATGGGGTACGAGAAGGAAATCCACGTGTACACCCCGCCCGGATATGACGACGCGGAGGCTGACTATCCGACCGTCTACATCCAGGACGGTCGCGACTATATCGAGTTCGGGCACACTCCCGCCGTGATCGACTGGCTCATCGAGCGCGATCTCATCGAGCCCTTCATCGCGGTGTTCATTTCGCCTCCCAATCGTCACGGGCAGGACCAGCCGAACCGCGCGACGGAGTACGGGCTGAATCCGGATTATCCGCAATGGATGGCCGACGACCTGGTCCCATTCGTGGAGTCCCTCTACCGTGTCAGGAAAGACCCGTCGCAACGAATGGTGGCCGGCGACTCGTTTGCGGGACTCGTGTCGGTCTACATTCCGTTCGAGAGACCGGATGTGTTCGGCATCGGGTATGGACAGTCCGGGTATGTTTCACTCAACCGGGATACGTTGATCGAGCGATATGCGACGGAAGAGACCCGTCCGATTCGGCTTTACGTTGACGTCGGCGTTTTCGAGCATGCGGTCGGGAAGGACTGGTTTCCGGACTACGAGATCAACTTCACCGAAGGCAACCGCCGCTTCCGTGACGTGCTCGAATCGAAGGGTTACGAATTCGTTTACCGCGAGTATCTCGAGGGCCACAACTGGGGCAACTGGCGGCGTCATCTGATCGACGCTTTCCAGCACTTCTTTCCGGCAAAGCATGATTGACACGCTGACAGCGACCGGGAAGCACGCCGCATATCTGCGCGACGGCTTCTTCGTCCACGATGAACCTGCCGTGCCGCCCGATCTCATCCGGCGCGCCGTCGAAGGCATGAATGCGATTCGGGATGGCCGGTACGACACGGGACGTCCTCCGTGTGAATCACCGTGGAATCCCGGCGATGATCCGAACCGGCTGTGCAAGATCGAAAACCCGCAGCACGCCAACCGGGCGATGTACGAGCTGGTGAGTCATCCCGAGATCGGACGACTGGCATCCGAGATTACCGGCGCTGAATGGATCCAGGCGTGGTGGGTCCAACTGCTTTATAAACCTAAGATTAGCGCGTCGGTCAAGCCCGTGGTTGGATGGCATCAGGACCGCACCTACTGGCGACCGTGGACTCCCGACAGCGATCTATTTACGATCTGGGTGGCCTTGAGTGACGTGGGTCCCGAATCCGGCCCGATGCGTTTCGTTCCGGGATCGCACCAGTGGGGATTGCAGCCCGAGAGTGATTTTTTCCGGGAGGATTTGGACGGCCAGGCGCAGAGGATTCGTCCTCCTGCCGGACGCGAATGGAAGGAAGTGCCCGCCATCCTTCCCGCCGGCGGCTTCAGCATCCATCATTGCGAGACGCTGCACGCGAGCGGTCCGAATTTCGAGGATGCTCCCCGCCGGAGCCTCGCCATCCACGCGCGCAGCGAGAAGAGCTGGCCGGTGGATGACGTCAGGGCGGGCTTGACGGAGTTTATTGATAATGAGTGGGCGTGTCCGGTGATGCATCCGTCATCCCGAGGGAGCGCCAGCGACTGAGGGAACCGAAGGAATCACTCTCACAAAGGCACAAAGGGAAGAGAGTTTGCCTGGTCAAGGAGCCGGTGTTCGGAAACGACGGCCTCGCGGGACTGAAGTCCCGCTCGGGGATTTGTGGTACGGCCGCATACCCCGGGCTGAAGCCCGGGGTGGCTGTCCGGCTCACGGGGTTTCGTTTTGGATCGGGTCTGCTTGCGATTCTTGGGAAGCCCGGGGTGACTGTCCAGGCCGAGCGGTTCGTTCGTCGAGATTTGGAGGCCCGGACAACGTTCGGGTCGTCGAACCGCTTCAGCCGGGTCGGTTGCCGAGCGGTGGGAAGAAGGGAGAACTACTCAGCTCGTCGAACCGCTTC
>DATKEJ010000123.1:0-6564 GCA_035512315.1 Rhodothermales bacterium
CGGCCAGGCGGTACTGACGCGTATCGAGGTCGTCCCCGATTCGGTGGGCTTGCGTCCGGGAGAGACGGTGAACTTCGTCGCATCGGGCTTCGATCAGGACGACCTGCCGATGGGATTCGGGACGGTCTGGAGCGCCACGGGCGGTGAGATCGGAAGCACAGGCTTCTATACGGCGGGTGACGTTTCAGGGAAGTACTTCGTACGGGCCGCAGACGACTCGGGAACGATCGAGGGTCTGGCTGTGGTCGTGATCGTGACGACCGTGTCGACGGAAACGGGGGAGTCGGAGGTTCCTTCCGAGCTGGTATTCGAGAGCGTCTATCCGAACCCGACCTCGGCCTGGGCGGCGATGCGGTTTGCGCTACCTGCGGCGGTCGATGTCCGTCTCGAGGTTTATGACCTGCTGGGCCGCCCGGTGATGGTTCCCCTCGACGGGCTCCGCGCTGCGGGCAGCCACGAGGTGGTGATCGAAACGCATCGTCTGCCCGTCGGTGTGTACCTGGTACGATTAACCGCAGGCAAGGAATCGGCTACGAAGAGGATTATGGTTGTGAGGTGAGGGCCGTTTCATTCTGGTTAAGCAAACGATTTGGGAGGAAGATGCTCATTCAAGCTGTTCGAAACAAAGACTGGTCTGAGATCAGATCGCTTGTCGAGTCCGGGGCGTCTCTGAACGAAACGGATCCGGGGGGCAACACGCCCCTGCACCAAGCCGTGTTGACGGATCAGCAGGATGTCGCGGCCTTCTTGTTGTTCAATGGTGCGGACTACCGGCATCGAAACTTCGGCGGCGAGGCGCCTTTCGATGAGTCCTTCATTACACCGGACCGTCTTCATGGAATTCGGCAGCGCTACCAGAGGCTGAAGTTACCTTCGACCGACGTTCACCACTCGCCTGAGGTCTGGGACTGCGTCGATCAGCTCGAGAAGAACGGAATCGCGCACGTGCCAGGCCTGGTTACGTCTGGTCAAATCGAAACCCTAAAAGCCGATTTCGGTCGTTTCATCTACGAGGTCGACTGCGAGCTGGCTTCCGGTCGAGGAGCCTACGCTCACTACGACATGGAAATGGGCTATCGACCGAAACAGAAGTTCTATGTGACAAACAATGCTTTCAGGTTCTCCGACGAGCTAGTCCGGGTTGCAGGATCAGAGTTCGTGTGCGGGGTCGCTCGAGGCTACCTCGGACGCCGACCGCACCTGCGCCGGGCGCAGGCAATGCGCTACGAGCCCACCCCGCTGCCCTTCCTTCGGCGAAAACTGAAGAACGTTCAATTCCGCTGGCATCACGACATGGATGATCGCTTGATGAAGGTGATGATAATCCTGACTGACATCACAGAGCGAGATCAGTACATGAATTACGTCAGGGGATCGCACAACCTGTTCCATCCCTACGAGCGTTTTTTCCACAATCGAATCGACAAGAAGTACGTCAGGAAAGCCATGGGGCACCGGCATCTCGATATCGAGCGGACGATCGGCGCGGCGGGTGACGCATTCTTTTTCGACACGAATGGCATGCACGCCGCGCACCGGTCGGGTGGGCGGACGCGAGATGCCTTTTTCCTCGGGTATACGACGAAGCCCGACAATCACTGGGGGGCCGACATCTCCGACCCCCTCAAAGAAGAGATCGCTCGTCGCGACTGGTCGGACGTTGGAGGCAACCCGTTCGAGATCATGCTCTCTGTTCCGCGGAAGTGGACAGTGGAATCGAATCTGAAGCGCACGCAGACCAGTTGGGTTTTGAACCTATATCGGCCGGAGACGTGGGTCTGGAGCGTGTAGTGGCACATCGAAATACGTCCCGCTCAGGCTGCTACGTACAGATCGTCGACACTCTCGCATCGTCGAAGGCGGGACCGCACTCGAGACACGAACTGCAGTCTGTCGCGGCCGCCATGGGGATATTTGAAGTATAAATTTGATCCCGTCTGATACGCAGTGTAGAGTATGCTCCGGTGAGCATACAGGCCCCGTTCCTTTGCCGTCAGCTCGTGCCAGCGCTCGATTCTGAACATATACTCACTGTCGCCGCTGAAGCGTGTGTCGACGAAGAATCCTAACGCTTCAAAGGCACGTCGTGAAATCATTGCCGTTCCTTCGCCGTATCGGACTCCGACGATCTCACCACCCTTGGCAGGATCAATTCGTCGATAGCGGCTGGTCACGAAATCGGGGTCGGGAGATACGGCCGCGACTTGGAGCAATTTCTCGAATCGCGTCGGGTGCGACTCGTCGTCTGCCCCCTGCGCGATGTACCACCGCCAATCTTCCGACCAGAACCGCCTCAGTCCGGCATTGAAGGCGCGGAACGAGCCCACGTTCTCATCGAGCCTGAGCACGTGTACATTGGCGCGGCCCGCACCGGTGTGGACGGCAACGTCGTATGTTTCGTCCTCCGACCCGTCGTCGATAACCACGAGAATCCAGTTCTGGTGTGTCTGAGCGAATACGCTCCGCATGGCTCGCTCGAGGGTTGCCGCTGCGTTGTAAGCAGGCAAGACAACGAGAAGGAGGTCCTCGGCATTCTCGAAGCCTGTGAAGGCTTTTCGCCAAGTCAACTCCAGCACTTGCAGTGGATTCAGTCTTCTAATCATGAATCAGTGCGAGAGTGGTTCCGGTGCTCGGGCCGTGTCGTACAGAAACAATCCTCGACCTACGCCCGGCATATCCGCGCTCCTCGCCATCTGAAAGGCGATGTAGCGCCCGTCGTCGCTGACTACAGGGTTGGATGCCTTGTAGCCAGGTGTGTCGCTGAAGTAAGTGAGTCGCTGCATAGTACCCGACCCGTCCAGCGCGAGCTTATACAGATCGATGTGGCTGTCACCCCCGCCTCCGTGGCGATCGCTTTCCACGAGCGTATGCATTCCGTCCGGGAAAATGCCCTCAGGCTCCTCGTAGGCCGGTGAGTTCGTATAGTTCGTTACCTCACCTGTCTCCAGGCGGAGGCCCATGAATCCAAAGCATCCAAGGTATTGGTGGAGGCCGGCGAAATCAACAAGGTGAATGCCGGACGGCAAAGTCGACAATTGACTACCTTCCGCTTCGCCAATGCCGTCTCACCGGTTCAATGAGAGCCTGAAAAATGGTCGGTCAAACCATATCGCACTACCAGATTCTGGAGAAACTTGGCGAGGGGGGGATGGGGGTGGTTTATAAGGCCAGGGACACCAAACTCGATCGTCTCGTCGCCCTGAAGTTTCTTCCGCCGGCCCTCGCAGCCGACGCGACTGACAAAGAGCGTTTCATCCAGGAAGCCAGGGCCGCCTCGTGTCTCGACCACCCCAACGTCTGCAACGTCCACGAAATTGGTGAAGCGGCTGACGGCCAACTCTTCATCGCGATGACTCTCTACGACGGGGTGCCGCTCAACAAGAAGATTGAGCAAGCTCCGTTGCCGATTGAAGATGCACTGGACGTCGCTATTCAAGCCGCGGAAGGGTTGCAAGCCGCCCACGAAAAGGGGATTGTCCATCGCGACATCAAGAGCAGCAACATCATGGTCACGGGGAAGGGTCGGTCCGTTATTATGGACTTCGGACTCGCCCGTGCGTCCGGCGGCACGACTCTGACGTGGACCGGCTCGACCATGGGGACCGTTCCCTACATGTCGCCCGAACAGGCCCGCGGAGAGAAGGTCGATCATCGCACGGATATCTGGTCGTTCGGCATCGTTCTTCATGAGATGATCGCCGGACGACACCCATTCAGGAGCGACTACGAACAGGCGCTGGTGTATTCAATACTCAACGAAGAACCGGAGCCGCTGACGAGCCTGCGATCAAACGTACCCATGGAACTCGAGAGGATTGTTACGAAGGCGATGCAGAAGGATCGCGACCTCAGATACCAGACGGCCGGTGATCTTCTGGCGGATTTGAAAGGGTTGGCGCGAGGCATTGAATCCGGAGCGAGGCTTCATGTCCCGATCCGAAAGCGCGCCGCGCGCAAGCCGTGGCTGTATCTCGTCGGAGGTACTCTCGCCCTGGCTGCGGTGGCCGGCATCGCAGCACTCTTCTTTCTGCCTGCAACGCCAGAGGTGATTGATTCGATTGCCGTGTTGCCGCTCAACAACCTGACCGGAGATCCAACACAGGAATACTTTGTAGACGGGATGCATGAGGCGCTCATAAGTGAACTCTCCAAGATCAGTGCATTGAAGGTGATCTCTCGTACGTCCGTGATGCAATACAAGGGGGCCACGAAGTCGTCGATGCGTGAAATCGCGCGGGAGCTCGGTGTGAATGGGCTCGTGGAGGGTTCGGTATTGCGGGAAGGGAGCCAGGTTCGGATTACCGTGCAGTTGATCCACGGCCCGGAGGACAAGCACCTTTGGACTGAAACCTACGAACGCGAGCTGCGCAGTGTTCTGGCTCTGCATAGCGAGGTGGCCCAAGCGATTGCCGCCCAGGTTCGGGTCGCGATCACCCCCCAGGAGCAGATCCGTTTAGGCTCTGCCCACGCCGTGAATCCTCAAGCTTATGAGGCATACCTCCTTGGACGGCATTATTGGAATCAACGAAGTATTCATGGCTTCGATCAGGCGGTTGAGAACTTCCGGAAAGCGGTTGAACTGGATCCAGATTATGGTTCCGCCTACGCCGGACTTGCCGACGCTTACATGCTGCTTGGTGAGCAGGGCGGACTTCCTCAGGAAGAAGCGCGCTTACTGGGTGGGACCGCACTACAGCAGGCTCTCGAACTGGACTCAACCTTGGCCGAGGCTCAGTCTACTCTCGGCCATTGGAAGCTGCACTATGAAATGAACTGGGCGCAGGCGGAACAGGCGTTCCGGCAAGCGATCGAGCTGAACCCGGGAGACGCTTTCGCGCTGGCCCGCTATGGTCGCCTCCTTGCATTTCAGGGTCGTTTTGAGGAGGCGATCTCAAAGCTAGACCGAGCCAGAGAACTCGATCCGCTGTCCGTTCTGATAGGTGCGTATCTGGGTCAGACTTATCTCTTTGCCAGGCGGTATGAGGAGGCTCATCAGCAGTTGCAGCGCGTCGTCGTGCTCGATCCGAATCACACGTTGATTCGTCACAACTTGGGAGAGCTTTATCTCGCCCAGGGTCGTCTCCCAGACGCGATCCGGGAGTTGGAAAGGTCCGTGGAACTCTCGGGTCAGGTCACCGAAGTGCCGAGCTCCCATTATTTGGCCATTCTGGGTTTCGCCTACGCTCGAACCTCCAGGAGGAACGAGGCAGTCGGCATCCTCGACGAGCTGACCCGACGCGATCGGCGAAATCTTGTTTCGGCCTTCGACATGGCCGTTCTCCACATGGCCCTGGGCGACAAAGAGCAGGCGCTGAACTGGCTCGAACGCGGGTATGAGCAGCGGGACGTCTGGTTCGTTGAACTCAACGTTTGGCCCTGGTTTGATCCGTTGCGGGATGACCCGCGCTTTCAAAGGATTCTCCATCAGATGGGGCTCTCGGAAGGAACCCGATCAAATCGATGAAATTCGTGCGACGCAACAGCCTCTTGGTTGCGTCGTCGTGTTTGCCTGACGTCAGTCCAGAATCACCGTGAGGTTGATGCCTGCCACATAGTCGATGCTATCTCTGAGGTCTTCATCCAGAGGGATTCTCACGTGAAGGCCGGGACGAAGGGTTCCGTTATTCAGCGCTGCACCGAGTCCAAATTGATGAATTGATCGTTCACCGAAGTCGAGATCACTTTCCGTGAGGATTGCTCGTCCGGTAAACCCAGCCTTAACTGCGACGGTCCGGCCGGCGAATACGCCGAGCAGGAAATACTGGGCATAAACTTCAGTATCGTCGCTGCCGCCATCCTCCGTTGGAACGAGAAGAACCGGCCCGCCGCCGAACTGCAGGATTGCCTGATCGGACAAGCGAGTCTGCCCGGTTACCGAGGCATTGACCGCCAACACGTTGGGGAGGAATGCTTCGAACCGATCGTAATCCGTCAGCCTTCCGGCGGAAAGCGGCGTCGGTTTATCGTCGGGTGCGATAGGAAGCCGAATTCCGATGCGAGACACGACACTCCGACTTCGAATGCGAACGCCCAGGTACGGATTGCCCACGGCGGCATCGGACCTATCAACGAATTCGTTGTCGATTCCGTATCTCGAGAACGGGAGTTCCGCTTCTCCGGCTATGGTTGGACTAATCGGGAATCTTCCCCCTAGAACAATGGTCGAGGTCAAGAAATCCGTGTCGGCGTCTCCCTCGAATTCAGGTTTCAAGAACTCGACGGATATGGCGCGGTCGCCCGACTGGTCCGTCCAGAGTGATTGTGCCGACAACCCGGTTTCAATGCATGTGATGGCACACGCGGCCAGAAGCGCGGCTTTGATTACGAATTGAGACATGCTCGACACCAGCCGAATGTCGGTGGGTACCTGCTGTTAGACGTCGACGACGGCTACTTGTGCCAAGCAATTCATTTGAGCCTGGGACGGGTGGCTGGTTCCGACTGGTCGGCGTGGTGTATCCCGGCCGGTCTGTCGTCGGGGTCGATCTCTTTCTTCTATGCAGTCCCAGACAATACGGGTGCGGCGTTAGTCGTTAAGGGATCAACGGCGCCGACGCCAACACA
>DATKEJ010000124.1:0-3788 GCA_035512315.1 Rhodothermales bacterium
AGCACGTTGAATATGTTGCTCCCCACGACATTGCCGATCGCGATGTCCGCTCCACTCTGACCACCCAGCGCCGAGGCGACGCTCACCGCCATCTCCGGCGCGCTCGTTCCGAACGCGACGATCGTCAGTCCGATCACGAGCGGCGAGATCCCGACCGCAACCGCCAGACGTGATGCCCCTCGGACCAGCAGCTCTGCCCCGGCAACGAGAAGGATGATTCCGATGATGAAGAGGAGGATGGTCATTGGGTCGTTGGGGCGTTGGGGCGTTGGGTCATTGAGTCATTGAGTCCTGCGAGAAATAATAGGGCTTATTCGGAAAGTGACGAAGAACTGTTTTCTGCTCCCATTCTGGGAGGCTCGCCAGTCAATCCTTCGACTGCCAACCCGTGAACGCGCCGGGGCCCGGGCCCGCGCCCGGCTTTCGATGACCGTTGCGATCATCGCGCCTCTCCGCGAGGAAATGAACCATCCCGATCCTGTCACAGTGGTGGGTAATCACGATCAACTCAGACACCCGTCCGTGGACTTACATTGAACGATGTTGCAAAAGGAGGTTTATATGCGTCGTACACGACGAGTGCGGGCTAGACAAAGGAGACGACATGAACAGCACCATTGCACGCGTCACGGAGATCAGCGCTCGATCGGACAAGAGTTTCGACGACGCCGTCGCGACGGGCATCGATCGCGCGAACAAGACCTTGCGAAACATCACCTCGGCATGGGTCAAGGAGATGCGGTGTGACGTAGAGAAGGGAAAGATCTCGAACTACCAGGTCAATCTCCTGGTGACGTTCGTCCTCGAGGACTAGGTTCTTGAGTCTGCGGTCTGAGAGTTTGTCTCTCCCGCTCGGCGAGCTGCGCTACGGCGGCGCATGGAGCCTGCAGGACTTCCCGACCACCGCCTGGTCCGGAGAGCACTTTCTCACGACCTGGGTCGAGCGCACGAGGTCTATCGCAACACATGGCCCGATCTCGCCAGCTCTCCGACGCGTCATTTCATGACGTGGGAGTACAGCCGGGGCCCGAACGCGACGATCGTCAGCCCGATCACGAGCGGCGAGATCCCGACCGCCACCGCCAGATGTGATGCCCCGCGCACGAGCAGCTCGGCCCCGGCAACGAGAAGGATGATTCCGATGATGAAGAGAAGAATGGTCATTGGTGTGAACAACGAAAGGGCCTCGGTTCCCCGAGGCCCTTCGTTGTTGCGTGGCTGTGAGAATCAGAAGTTTGCGACTGATTCGTTCGAGCAGGACGTGGTGCTGCCCGCGTCGCAGACTTTGTAGGTGTACGAACCGCCACCCTTACCGAGAGGTCCATCCGTGTGGCTGCCGTCATTGGCGGTCGTGGTCACGACAGCACCGTCGCGGTAGACATCGACGCTCGTTGCGCCCGATCCGCTCCAGGTCAGGTCCACGTACTTGGTGCCCTTGGTCTTGTAGGGACTGGTGCTGAGCGTGATGCCGGTGGGGCATGCCTCATCGACTCCATTGCAATCGCTGTCAATGCCGTCACCGCAGGTCTCGGGCGCACCGGGATAGATGGTCGCGTCGCTGTCGTTGCAGTCGCCATCTTCAGGGCAGAATCCGTCGCCGTCAGCATCGGTGCAGGTCGTGGGGCAACCCTCATCGACCTGACCGTCGCAGTCGTTGTCGACGCCGTCGCACACTTCGGTCGTGGGCGTGCAGGAGCTGCCACCGAGATAGTCGTAGGCCGCCTTCGCCTGAACGAGGCCCCAGCCGTAGTAGTCGTCGCGGCCTGCGGCTCCGAGATCTTCTGCCGTTGCTTCGAGGGCGTTTCGGATGTCGGCGTTGGTCTTCGACGGGAAGTTGCTCCAGACGAGCGCGGCAACGGCCGACACGTGAGGAGTCGCCATCGAAGTTCCGTCCCAGGCCTCGTATCCACTGCCGCTCGCGGTGGAGTTGACGACCGTTCCAGTCTGAGTGAGGCTTCCGTTCACGAGCGTCTGTCCGTCTTCCTGGCTGAGGCTGATCGCCGGGATCGAATTACAGGTCGTGCCGGTTCCATCGTCGCAGGTACCAGCGAATCCGCCGGGGACATTGTTGTAGATCGCCGCTGCGACGCCGCCACCCGCCACGACGTTGTTGACTTTGTCGCGGAAGCTGATGTCACCGCGCTGGCACAGAACGACCTTGCCGCTCCATGAACCGGAGCTCGTGCAGAGGCCGCCATCGGCCAGTGCACCGCTGACGCCGTCGGTTTCTTTCGAGCCTGCGATACCGGCTCCGAGATACTTGTTGGTTCCAACGGTGAGGCTCGCACCCTTCCATGGCACCGTCGAGAGTACCGACACGCCGGGAGCAGCAAGATCGACCCCGGCGTTGTACTGCGAGAACGTCGCGCGCGTCTTGGTCGAATCGACCGCGGCGACGGACACGACCGAGGTGTAGGAGGCCGGATAGGACTTGCGGTTGTTGCCGCCGTTACCGGCAGCAGCGATCGAGAGTACGCCGTCGGTCCATGCCTGGGCGAATGCGTTCTGCTCGGTCTTGCTCGAGAACGTACCGCCGAGGCTCATGCTGACGACGTCCGAGCCCGCATTTTTGCAGCTATTGAGCGCATTGATCAGATCCGACGAATAGCTCCAGGAACAGTCGTTCCCGAAAACCTTCACGATGTGGAGCTGGATGTCTCCCGACGGAACGACACCGATGACGCCGGTGGTGTTGTGCAGCGCTGCAACCGTTCCAGCGACGTGCGTACCATGACCACATCCGTCGATTCTCGGGTCGCCGGTACCGGAGTCAGTGCTCCATGTCACGTTCGAGTCCTGAAGATCTTCGTGATCGAGATAGTAACCAGAGTCGATGATGCAGACTTTCGAACCTGCTGCGTTCGCCGAGTTGAACGCCACCTGATTCGCCTGGACCATCGGAATTCCGTAAGGGGTCGTCTGTGCAAACGGTTGACGAATCGGGTCGTCCTCGATGAACTCCACGTTGGGGTGATTGCGAAGACCATTGAGCGCCTTCTCCGGCAGATGCGCGGCCACCGTGCTGAGACCCTCGAACTCATAGATCGGAGACCCGCCTGCTGCTCTGACGATGTCGGCAGCTCCGCGGAACTCTTTGAACTTGATCATGTAACGCCCACTGTCGCCCTGCGCCATCGCCGTACCGGCCAGCATCAGGAAAAGACAACATGCCACAACTACGAACGTACCTCTTGACCGCACCATCGTTCCATCCTTTCAAAGCGAAACCAGAAAAGGGCGATCAGCATCACGCCCAGACTGAAAATCCTGGCTTCCCTATAGCGACTGTTGTGCCAGTTTTGTAACAAAAATTCACAAAAATTATATCCTTTGTTTTCAGTGTGTTATGCGTGGGGTGCCACGTGGACGACGCGCCGTCGGGTCAGATTTAGGACCGCGTAGTGACACCGATATTGACCCACAGGGTCTGATTTGAACCCACTAAGCGAGGCTGGGAACACGCCGCGTCTGGATGTTTGCCCGGCCAGGACTGAAAACCGTCGGCGCTCGAATCAGCAGCCTCGAAGATGGACGTGCGAATTGCTGATCACGCCTGCGCCGGAGGCGCAGCGGAGATTAGCGATCCAAAACCGGAGGCTCGCACCTACTTGCGAAGCGCCGGAGCGGCGATCGAGAGACCAGGCGAAAAAGTGACCCCACTTTTCACTCTTCCCACTTTTCACTTCTCCAGGGATCGCCGATCAATGGAGCGCCGCCTGGCCGGGCGGCGCTCCATTCGGGAGGATGTCGCTTCAGCCTCGCAGCTACCCGAGGCGATTCATCGCGAA
>DATKEJ010000125.1:0-2823 GCA_035512315.1 Rhodothermales bacterium
CCTCACGAGGAAAGGCTCCGGCGTGCCTCCAAGTGCCGGGACGAGATAAATTGACCCTGCGCTCTGGAACGCGAGCCGGCTGCCATCCGGCGACCACGCAGGGTGGGCTACCTCGCCCTTGGTGGAAGTGGCGACGGAGAGTGGATTCCCTCCCTTGACATGCTGAACGAAGAGCTCGGTGTTAAGCGTCGCTCCGCTGATATATGCGATCATGCTCGCGTCGGGAGAAACCGCCGGGTCCAACTCCAATGCTTCCTCCAGCGTAAGGCGGTACATCGAAGAGATCGATCTCGACCGGGCGGGAGCATCCGGGGTTGTGAAGCGACCGAGTACGGTGCCGACAAGAAGCGCCAGAACGGCCGCAGCCACAAGCTGTATCGTACGCGATCGTACGTGCGCGTTTCCGGATTCGGCGGTCACCGGCGCATAGGTCGTCGCCTCCAGGTCGATTGCCTTCAGATCGGCCGCCAGCTCATCCGCATGCTGGTAACGAAGGTCCCGATCCTTTCGAAGGCACTTTTCGACGACACGCTCGAAGTCGAGCGGGACGCCCGTGCGAACCGACGTGAGCGGTTTCGGATCGTTATTCAGGATCCCGTAGATCACCGCCTGCTCGTAGTCGCCCGGAAACGGCGTCTTGCCCGAGATCATTTCGTATAGAACCGCCCCGAGCGACCAGATGTCGGATCGCCGGTCGACCGGCTCTCCTCGAGCCTGCTCCGGGCTCATGTAGGCCACGGTGCCGAGCGTGCTGCCCATCTGTGTCAGCTTGGTCGAAGCGGCCGTCTTGGCCAAACCGAAATCCAGGATCTTGACGGCGCCCTTCCTGGTCAGCATCACGTTTCCGCTCTTCATGTCGCGATGGACCACGTTGTGCTCGTGCGCCGCGCTTAGCCCCGATGCGATCTGAATGGCAATGGCAGCCACGTCACTCAGGGGAAGCGGACCTTCTTCAATCAGATCACCCAGCGTCCGGCCGTCGACGAACTCCAGAGCGATGAACACGTGATCATCGGCCTCATCGATCTCGAATACGGTCCCGATGTTCGGATGCTGCAAACTCGCTGCGGCGCGGGCCTCCCGGTAGAATCTGTTTCTGTCCGCTTCGCTGCCGAGCATGTGGGTCGACAGGAGCTTCAGTGCGACTGTCCGCCTCAGCTTGGTGTCTTCAGCCCGATACACGACCCCCATGCCACCTCGACCGACCTCGTCGAGGATCCGGTAGTGAGATATTTCTGATCCGGGTTGCAGTGGACGTGCTCGGCAAGGATGCGTATCGGGCAAACGTACGGAATGGGGGGATTAGATTCGATCAGCTTCGCGAAACCGTTGAAACCGTTTCTGGGCATGGTGCTCCGGCCGACCCCGGGAGGAATCCGGGACAGCAGGGAACTGATGTCTTGGTCGGCGGGAACCACCCCGCGCTTCAGGGCGGGGATCGTTTCATCGCCCCGATCTGCAGCCGAACACATCCGGACTTGGAGGCGAATTGTGAGCGACGCGGCCGGCTCTCTCCATGGGAAATATGACTAGCAGCCTGCCCGTCAAAATGGCATCTCGCTACCGAGCTCGAATGGCTGGATGCTGGAACATGCACTGGGCGTGCCCGTAGATGCGCCGCGGCAGGCAATCGTTCTGCCCGTCTATTCTTCCATGGTCCATCCCAGAAAACGAGTGGCTTTGGGTCAGGGAGCGCTTCTTGACCTGCTTGACACCAGTTCCATGTAGGGGTGGATGTAACTGTTCAACAAGGCCAGACTGCCGCGCGGAGAGACACCATGAAATTTTTACGCTGTACTACTACGATAACGATGCCGGCGACGACATGCAGTTCGATTACACCTTGAAACGTCGCGATGTGCTGGGCTCCGGTAGTGTGAGCCTTGGTACGCTGCCGGTTGTGTCGTCGGGGAGTTCCGCTGACATCCAGAGTGAGTCAATCGACACGTCGGCAAGCGCCTACAAGGTGGTGAACAACGAGGATTACATGTATTGGGTTGAGGTCGGCATCACGCGTTTGACAAACATCGGCCCCAATCTGCGATTCTACGGGATGTCGATCCAATACACCACCGCCGGACCAGGTCACTAACGTTCCTGGACGGCGCCTCTGGCGCACCTCATAAGCAATCTTACGACCATTCCTCCCATCCAAACGAGTGGACGAACCTGGCGGCTGATCCCGTGTGGCGTGCCTTACCGCTCCTCGCAGCTCGTCGGCCTAAACTCCAGGTTAAACCCCCCGTCATCCCCCTCCACACGAGCCGTCAGAACGCCGTCGGCCGACAGGCTGTACACGAGCTTTTTCGGAAAGTCGTGCTCCGGATTCTCGAAAGTGGCGGTGCTGTCTGTCAGGTTGGTCAACTTGAAGGGCGTTTCGTCGATCGCTCCGGAGGGTCTCGCCACGTAGTATATCTCCCCTTCCCGTTCCTCGATCTTGAGGAACTCGTAGGCACCGACCGACCCCTCACGCACCGTGCGGTTCGTTCCGAGCATCATCCCCAGTGGCTTCGTCCACTGCTCCGACATGTACGAGTCACCCTCTTCGCCGTCGGTCGTCCAGCAGCCCGACATCCAGCCGAGATCGGCGACGGTCGACTTCGACTGTCCGGCCGCGGCAGCGGAAGAAACGAGGCAAATTGCAAGTGTGGCGGACAACCTCATCGGACCCTCTCCAGTTTTCGACCTTCCAAGTTCGGCGCAATATACTCGGCAGAAACCAATCGCGGCTGGTGCATCCTCGAAGCCCCTTCACCGAGCGCGAGAACCAATACAATTCCCGATCATTACACCGCGAATCGTAATCAGACCGGTGTGCATCGT
>DATKEJ010000126.1:0-13259 GCA_035512315.1 Rhodothermales bacterium
CGGTCCGCACAATGGAGAACTCATTCGAATACTGAGCTTCCCTGTCTGGCTCCCATTAACCCACGATTGAAATCGTGGGCTGGCAGGTAACCCTGTCGATGAGTCGGCACGTCACCGAACAGCTTCTGGGACAGCCCCCGAGTCGGTACCCAACGCTCCGACCTCGTAAACGGTCCGCCTGCTTGCGCCAGAGAGTAACCTCCCCCGGCTGCGCGCCGACCCGGGTGGCAAACTGACCCTTCGAGTGACTTTCGGCGCTTAGCCGCCCCCTCCGGCGGGGGACCACGTCAGAGAGTGCCACCCGGGGTCCTGCACCCTGCACCCTGCACCAAGTACCCTGCACCAAGCACCCTGCACCCTGCACCAAGCACCTTGCACCCTGCACCAAGCACCTAAGAGACCGGCCCGGCTGCCTTCACGGCCTCATCAACCCGTCCCTCATACCGCTCAAAGTTCTTCCGGAACATCTCGGCCAGTTTCCGTGCCTGCCTGTCGTAGGCATCCTTATCTGCCCAAGTGTCGCGAGCCGAGAGGACTCTCGTGGGCACACCGTGGACATGCTCCGGCACATCCAATCCAAACACCGGATCTGCCTCCATGGGCAGGTCGTCGAGATCTCCGGCGAGAATCGACTCAAGCATCTTCCGGGTGTATTCAAGTTTCATCCGGGATCCGACGCCGTACGGCCCCCCGGTCCAGCCTGTATTGACGAGCCAGCACTTCGATCCGTGTTTCCGAATGCGCTCGGCGAGCATGGCGGCGTATTCGGCGGGGTCGAGCACCATGAACGGCTCGCCAAAGCAGGCGCTGAAAGTGGCCTGCGGTTCAGTGACGCCCTTCTCGGTCCCGGCCACCTTAGCCGTGTAACCCGAGAGGAAGTGATACATGGTTTGCTCGACCGAAAGCCGGGAAACGGGGGGAAGAACGCCAAAGGCGTCGGCGGTGAGCATAATCACGTTCTTCGGGTGCCCGCAGTAACCCCGTGCCGATGCGTTCGGGATGAAATGAATGGGGTAGGCGGCGCGTGTGTTCTCGGTGATCGAGCCGTCCTCGAAGTCGATCTCCCGCGTCTGCTCGTTGAGCACGACATTTTCGGTGACGGTGCCGAACCTGCGTGTGGTCGCGTAGATCTCCGGCTCGCGCTCCTGCGACAGCCTGATCAGTTTCGCGTAGCATCCTCCCTCGAAATTGAAGATGCCCTCGTCGCTCCAGCCGTGCTCGTCATCCCCGATGAGCGTCCTCGACGGGTCGGCGGAGAGCGTCGTCTTGCCCGTTCCAGACAGCCCGAAGAAGATCGCCGCCCCCCCGTCTCCGTCGTTAGCAGAGCAGTGCATCGGAAGAACTCCGTGGTGCGGAAGGAGATAATTGAGCGCCGAGAAGACCGACTTCTTGATCTCGCCCGCATAGTTGGTTCCTCCGATCAGGACGATCCGCTTCTCGAGATTCAGAATGATGAAGGCTTCGGAACGTGTGCCATCGGCTTCAGGATTGGCCTTGAATCCGCAAAGGTTCAGGACGGTCAGTTCGGGTTCGAAGGACGCGAGGTCCGAAACGTCGGGCCGCAGAAACATGTTATGGACGAACAGATTGTGCCACGCCCGTTGATTGATGACGCGGACCGGCAGGCGATATCTGGGATCCGCACAGGCGAAAACGTCGCGAACGAACAGCATCCGTCCCTCCGCATATTCCGCCATTCTTGCCAGGAGACTGGTGTACACCTCCTCGCTGATCTCGACGTTCACCTTGCCCCATGAAACCCGTTCGCTCGAATCGCCGGCATCGACGACGAAGCGATCCCTCGGGGATCGGCCGGTGTAGGGATGCGTGACGGTGACGAGCGGTCCGGCCGCGGCCAGTCGCGATTCCCCTCTCTCAATGGCGAGTTCGTACAGTGCAGCCGGCGAGGGACAGTAATGGATGGCGCCCGTATCGCAGAGCCCCAGTCCGTCGAGATGCCGCGTAACGTGATCCGGAGTGTTCATCAAAGGTAAGTAGTGCTTTGCCCGGGCTGCAGGCTCATTTGCCGGTAGCGCTTCCAGAAACCGTGCGGTCCGGTTGAAAACTTGCAAATTACGGCGCTTCTCGCGACCTGACGACCTGTTTTATAAACAATTGACATAGTTTCGTTACCGAGGTCACGCAAACGGCTGACAGATGCAACTAGAGAAGATTTCATTCGAGAACGAAGGCGGCGACGCCCTCTCGGCAAGCCTCGACCTGCCGCTCGGCGGCGAGCCGCGTGCCTGGGCGATCTTTGCCCACTGCTTTACCTGTTCAAAGGACCTACGGGCCCTTCGAAACATCAGCAATGCGATGAACAGGGCCGGTATCGGCGTCCTGCGTTTCGATTTTACAGGCCTCGGCGAGAGCGAGGGCGAGTTCGCGGAAACGAATTTTTCGACGAACGTGTCGGATCTGATATCGGCCGCTCGCTGGCTGGAGCGAGATCGGGGAAGAGTGCAACTGCTGGTCGGACATTCGTTCGGCGGCTCGGCCGTACTCAAGGCGGCCGAACTGCTCGACGACGTCAGGGCTGTCGCAACGATCGCCGCACCCGCGGACCCCGATCACGTCGCGCACTTGTTCGCCGACGATTATCGGGAGATCGAGATGAGCGGAGAGGCGAGCGTGGCGATAGCAGGGCGGACATTCTCGGTCAGGAGACAGTTTCTGGAGGATATTCGCGAGACCTCCATGCGCGAAACGCTCGAGCGTCTTCGAAAACCGGTGCTCGTGCTCCACGGTCCGCTCGACAATGTCGTCGGCATCGACAATGCGCGCATGATATTCGAGCCGCTGCATCATCCCAAGAGCTACATCTCGCTCGACAAGGCCGACCACCTGCTCTCGGATCCGGCCGATTCGCGATACGTCGGGAGTGTGATTTCGAGCTGGGCATCGCGCTATCTGGATCGGTGGGATTCGGAGGACTATCCCGTAAGCGGCGACCGGGTGGTCGTGGGCATTGGAGAGGAACGATACCGCTCAGACATCTGGGCGCGCGGTCACCGCTGTGTTGCCGACGAGCCGCCGTCCCACGGAGGACAGGGGTTGGGCCCGACCCCTTATGACTTCCTGATTGGAGCACTCGGCGCCTGCACGACGATGACGCTCCGGATGTACGCCGACCGAAAGGAATGGCCGCTCGACTCCGTCCGCGTTCGGTTGCGGTTCCTGCGGGTGCACGCGTCCGACTCCGGCGAGGCTGAAAAGTCGTCCGCTCTCATCGATCGCGTCGAGCGCGAGATCGAGATTTACGGCGACCTCGACGATGAACAGCGCGCACGCCTCATCGAGATAGCGGATCGATGCCCCGTTCATCGGACGCTGAAAGGAGACATCTCGATCGTGACGACGGAGGCGAAGATCGAGAAGAACCTGGAGCTGAACTGATACGCGATGCCTTACAATCCTGTGCCGTTGGACTTCCGCGAGTATCCCATTGAAGCGATGCGGGAGCGGGCGGTCGCCTTCCGGCGCGAGATGGAGCGACGACGATCGGTCCGCTTCTTTTCGGATCGCGGGGTTCCGCGCGACCTGATCGAAGAGGCCGTTCGGACGGCCTCCAGCGCCCCGAGCGGGGCCAATCGGCAGCCGTGGCGGTTTGTAGCAGTCAGCGATCCGGAAGTCAAGCGCCTCATTCGCGAACGTGCCGAGGAGGAGGAACGCGAGAGTTACGGGGTCCGGATGCCGGACGACTGGCTGGAAGCGTTGAAGGACCTGGGGACAGACTGGCACAAGCCGTTCCTCGAGACCGTGCCGTGGATCGTCGTGTGCTTTGCGGAACTGTACGCTGAGTCCGAATTCGGCAAACAAAAGAACTACTACGTCCAGGAAAGTTGCGGCATCGCGTGCGGGCTCTTCATTGCGGCGATTCACAACATGGGGTTGGCGACGCTGACGCACACACCGAGCCCGATGGGGTTCCTGAACGAAATCCTGGATCGCCCGAAGAACGAGCGGCCGTTCATGCTTTTCCCCGTTGGGTATCCGGCGGAGAATGCGACGGTGCCGGACGTAGCGAAGAAAGAGCTTTCCGAGGTTTTGATCGTCCAGGGCTAAAGGACGGGGGTTCGGAAAATTCAAAATTCAGAATTCAAAAGGCAAAATGGGGTCCGGAGTGCGGAGTCCGGCGTGGGGTATGCTGCAACGTGCTGAGCTAACGATGAGTTCGACGTTCGACGTTTGACGTTTGACGTTTGCCGTTTGACGTTCGACGTTCGACGTTTGACGTTCTTCTTACTTATTTCGCCGCCGAAACCAGGTATCTCTCATAGAGGTTTCACGAGTCTGCCTTACCTTCAGCAGCTACGTCAAATTCTGCAGACACCATGGCCAGGCCAGGTCAAGCAAGTCGGATTCGAACGATCGCGCTCCTGATATCGGGGGTGCTGCCGCTAGCTATTCAGCCGAGCGCGCTGGCGGGTCAGATTGCCGCCTCGCGCAACGTCGACAGGATGGTGGGCGAGCTCCCGAATCCGATCTCGATCGAAGAGCTCGTCCGGTTGCTGAGCAACAAGGCGCAGGATGAATCAGAGTCTTCTGACTCCGACGTCGTTCCGGGTGACGTGATCGCGGTGATCGCGCAGTGCAGGCTGATGTCGCTCATGTCCGATTCGGCCGCCCTGCAGGGTGTCGACGTGGAGCTGGGTTTGTCGGCCATGGCGGTGGCTGCAGCGCTTAGCGCGCCGGCGCCGGTTCCTGAGCTCGATCGATTTCTGACCGCGCCAGCCGACTACCAGCCTCTTATCCGCCGGCTGAGCGACGAGCAGCCCCTCGGGCCGTAGCCCACACGATCGCGCATCCCAAGTCGACGCCGTTCATCGTAAGCGTCGCATCTCAGTTGCATTCCCCTAAGTCACTAAGACATACAGAATAATGCTGCAAGGAAACGGACTCAAAGTCCTGACCGTCGTGTTCTTTCTGCTGATGTCAGGGTATTACCTGTATCCGACGCTCAGCAACTATCGATACCAGAGCCGCCTCGCCTCATTAGAGGGGGAGGAGAAGAGTACGTACGAGCGCGAGAACTTTGCCGACATCCGGTGGGCGAGTGAGAACGCCTTGAAGCTCGGTCTCGACCTTCGAGGCGGGATGCTCGTCGTTCTCGAGGTCCGAGTGGATCAACTCGTGGGTGAGCTGGCCACCGATCGAGACGCCGTGTTCAATGAAGTGATGGCCCAGGCGCAGTCGGAGGCACTGTCTTCGACGGTGGCTTTTGTCGATGCATTCGCGGCTGCGTTCGCCGAACGCGATCCCGACGCGCGCCTGTCCCGTTATTTCCGGAATTCAGATCGAGGCATCACGAGACGGTCCTCCAACTCGGAAGTCGTGGCCTATCTGAGGGACGAGGCGGATGCGGCGGTCGACCGGGCGATCGAGATCATCCGAGACCGCATCGACCGATTCGGCGTGACGGAGCCGTCGATTCAGAAGCAGGGTACGCGACGAGTGATTGTCGAGCTGCCGGGCGTGGAAGATCCGGAGAGGGTCCGGAAGCTGCTCAGGGGAACGGCGCGACTGGAATTCCGACTGATGGTCGATCCGCGTGAGACGGCCCCGTATATCCAGGCCGTGATCGATCACTATGACGAAGGGATCGAAGAGGCGCCGGATACGAACGCCCGCGTTATCGGCGATGACCTCGCCACTCACGTCGATACGTCGTCGGTCGATACGACGGCCGAGGACTCCGCGTTCGACGTGACGGCTCTGCTTGGCGGGGAAGATGAGGCCGACCTCCCGGCAAACCAATTGCTCGAGATATTCCGCCCGTACGGTCAGGACGTGATCCTGGGCTCCGCGTTCTCGCAAGACACGGCCAGAGCGATGCAGCTCCTGACGGCGCCGGAGGTTGCCGGACTGCTTCCTCGCGACGTCGAGATTCTATGGACGGCAAACCCGATAAACGTCACCGAGGACGGGCAAGAGGAATTCTTCGCCCTCGGCGTCCGCAAGACCATCGAGCTTACGGGCGATGTGATCACCGAGGCCACGGCTGATTTCGATCAGATCGACAGCGAGCCAAAGGTCTCGATCGCGATGAACTCGGAGGGCGCCCGCACGTGGTCGCGCATCACCGGCGCCAACGTGGGCAAGAAGATCGCGATCGTGCTGGATAACGTCGTGTACTCGTATCCAAACGTCAATGAGAAGATCAGCGGCGGGCGTTCCGAGATTTCAGGATTGGATTCCTTCGACGAGGCGAAAGACATCGTCACGGTACTGAAGTCCGGTGCGCTGCCCGCTCCGGTCGACATCGAAGCTGAGCAGACCGTCGGCCCGAGTCTCGGCGAGGCCTCGATTCGGGCAGGTACGATGTCACTGATCATCGGAATGGTGCTCGTCGTAGTGTTCATGATCTTGTACTACCAGTCTGCCGGAATTGTAGCCGATCTGGCTCTGTTGCTGAACATCGTGTTCATCTTCGGCATTCTGGCGGGCTTCCAGGCCACGCTCACGCTGCCCGGCATCGCCGGAATCGTGCTGACAATCGGTATGGCGGTCGATGCGAACGTGCTCATTTTCGAGCGGATAAGGGAGGAGCAGGCGACGGGCAAGACGCTGAAGGCGGCTATAGCGGGCGGATACGCGAATGCCCTGAGCGCCATTCTCGACGCCAACATCACGACTTTCCTGGTGGCCGCGATCCTCTACTCGTTCGGCAAAGGGCCGATTCAGGGATTCGCCGTCACGCTGATGGCGGGCATCGTTTCGTCGTTGTTTACAGCAATCTTTGTGACCCGAATAGTCTTTGACTGGCTGGTCGGTCAGCGAAGGATGAGTGTTTCCTACGGATGAGATTACCGTGATCGGTCCGGGCTGACCCGGTCCTAAATCGCACCACATAGATTATCTACATGCGCATTCTTGAAAAAGCCAACTTCCCCTTTACGTCCAACTGGACGAAGGCATTCGTTCTGTCCGGCGTGCTCATCGTCTTGAGTCTGGTGGCGCTTCTGACGCGTGGGGTGACGCTGGGCATCGACTTTCTGGGCGGAAGCGAGTTCGTCATCGAGACGGCGGCGCCGCTGAATGTAACCCAGGTACGCGGGCAACTCGACGCGCGGCTTGGGGTAGCGCCTGAAGTGAAGCTGTTCGGGTCTCCGAACACGATCCTGGTTCGCACGACGATCGGTGGAGACATCAACGAAGCCGAACGCGTGATCGTAGAGACGATCGCCGCGGGATTTCCAGACGCGAATCCGACAGTCGTCAAGACCGACTCGGTCGGCCCGCGCTTCGCCGAAGATTTAAAGAGAGGGGCGTTCCTCTCGATCATCTTCGCTCTCGCCGTGATCTTCATTTACATCATGCTCCGGTTTGAGTGGCGATTCGGCGTGGGCGCCGTCGCGGCGCTGGCCCACGACGTGACGATCACACTCGGCCTGTTTGCGCTGCTTCACGACCTGGTTCCGTTTTCGCTGCAAATCGATCAGGCGATCATCGCGGCGTTCCTTACCATCGTAGGTTACTCGCTCAACGATACCGTGGTCGTGTTCGACCGGATCAGAGAGTACGCCGCTGTCTTCAAGACCGAAGCGTACGAGGTCGTCGTGAACAAATCGATCAATAGCACGCTGAGCCGAACCATCGTTACTTCGGGGACGACGCTGCTCGTCGTAATCGTGCTCTTTTTGACTGGTGGAGAGGTCCTGCGCGGATTTGCATTTGCTCTCATAGTTGGTATCTTGATCGGTACCTATTCTTCCATTTTTGTGGCCGCTCCAGTTGTGCTCCGGCTGCGCTCGGGTGGTCGAAAGCAGTCTCGCTGAATTGGTCGTTCAAAGGAGTACCTGAATGAATTTCAAGGTTGAAGAACGGTATAACGCCGTCGTTATCGAGCTGAAAGGAAACGTTATGGGAGGTCCCGACGGGGCCAGCTTGTTGGATACGCTCCGGGAACTGAAGGATACCGGCAAGAACAACGTCGTCATCGATCTGTCCAAGGTCAAGTTCATGAACTCGAGCGGGCTCGGGATGCTGATCAGTGCGATGACTACGATGCGCAACGCCGGCGGAGATCTCAGGTTGGCCAATGTGGCTGACCGGATCCGCTCTTTGCTCATGATTACCAAGCTCATCACTGTGTTCAAGCACTACGAGTCGGTCGCCCAAGCCGCTGAAAGCTATGACACCGAGCCGCCCGCCGGTGCGTGAGTTGACAAAACACGGTTAAATACCTGTCGACGGAAGGCGGCGAGGATTCTCGTCGCCTTCTTCATGTAAAGCAAACAGCACGGCCTGAGCAACATGCCCGTTACAGTCCTGATAGGAGCCCAATGGGGCGACGAGGGGAAAGGCAAGATCGCCGATCTCATGGGCGCAGATGCCGACGTAGTCGCCCGCTACCAGGGCGGAGCAAACGCCGGACATACGATCTGCTGGGATGACGAGACGTTCGTTCTACATCTCGTACCGTCGGGCATCTTTAATCCGGGCGTTGAGTGCGTGATCGGAAACGGCGTCGTCATCGATCCCGCTGCCCTCATCGAGGAGGTCCGGATGATCAAGGAGAAAGGCTTCGATCCCGAAGGCCGCCTGTTCATCTCCCATCACGCCCACCTCATCATGCCGTACCATAAGGCGCTCGATCAGGCCAAGGAGCGGTTTCGGGATGCCGGAGCAATCGGCACGACGGGGAGAGGAATCGGCCCGGCCTACGTCGACAAGTACGGCAGATCGGGGATACGCGTGGTGGACCTTCTTGACCCCGACGCGCTGAACAGCAAGATTCGCGCGAATATCGAGGAGAAGAACGCGCTCCTCAAGGGCATCTACGGCGGTGAGGGACTGGACGTGGAGCGCATCATCGACGAGTACGTCGCATTTGACGAGATGATCGATCCGTACGTCACCGACACGACGTATTTCCTGAACGACGCGCTTGCGGCGGGCAAGCATGTGCTTGCCGAAGGAGCGCAGGGGTCGCTTCTGGACGTCGATTTCGGCACATACCCGTTCGTTACCTCCAGTCACCCGACCGTCGGCGGCTGCTGCACCGGGCTGGGTATACCGGCTTCGAGCATCACCGGCGTGCTCGGCATCGTGAAAGCCTACACCACCAGGGTTGGAAACGGCCCGTTTCCCACCGAACTGAATGACCAGACCGGAGAGCGCCTGAGGGCCATCGGCCATGAGTTCGGCGCCACGACCGGGCGGCCCCGGCGATGCGGCTGGCTCGATCTCGTCGCACTGCGCTATGCCGTCATGATCAACGGCATGACCGAAATCGCAATCACGAAGCTGGACGTCCTCAACACGCTCGAGGAGATTCGGGTCGCCACCCATTACCGCATCGACGGCAAGACGACCGAGCGCTTCCCGAGCGACTTCGAGAAGCTGGATCGGGCAGAACCCGTGTACCGCACGTTCAAAGGATGGTGCACGAATATCGATTCAAGCACCTCCTGGCAGGATCTGCCGGACGAAGTGCGAGAATACTTGGGTTTTGTTTCCGAGCAACTGGAAACGCCCATCCGATATGTATCGACTGGGCCGCGACGCAGCGAAACAATTCGGTCGGATTAGTCGTCGGTTTCCCTCGGCCCGCCGCCGGCAGACCGGCGATTCCCCTTCATCCTCCTCGAGGCGGACATGACCCCATACTCCTCAACGGTCAAGCTGAAGCTTGGCCTGATCGTCGCAGCCGTACTCATCGCGCTCCTGTCCCTCTGGTACTCGAATCGGCTGGCGAATCGCATCCACGATCGAGAGCTGGACTACGTACGTCTCTGGACGAGCGCGCTCGAATACCAGTACGGGTCGCAGGCGTCGGCCATCAATCCGCACCAGGAGATTTTCCTTCGTCTTGAGCGGGCGGCACGCGAGGGTGCGTTTGCCGGCGGGGATTTCGACCGCCAGGCGTTGGTGACCGCGTTCAGGTGGGCTCGCTCGATGCCTCCGCCTGGAGAGACCATTTTTGTGTCCAATGAGATCGTAATTCCCAATCGGTTCGAAGTGCCCACGATCGTCACCGACACGACCGGCGAGCAGATCGTTTCATTTAGAAACACCGGCCTCGACTCCCTCGCCTCTGCGTCCGACTCGGCGCGGATCCGTTCTCTGGTCGCGGATCTCGACCGGGAATACGAACCCCTGCGTATCGACCTGGCAATAGGTCCATATCGACTCGTCCAGGTGGTTCATTACGGTGAATCGGACCTGGTCAAGCAGCTTCGCCTCTTCCCGGCGATTCAACTGTCGTTTTTCGCACTGTTTGTCTTCGTGGGATACATGGGCTTTTCGCACGTCCGTCGAAACGAGCAGAGTAATTTGTGGGTAGGGATGGCGAAGGAGGCGGCCCACCAATTGGGAACGCCGATTTCGAGCATGATGGGTTGGATTGAAATGCTCCGGCTCAAAGGCGGGGAGACCAGCCAGCGGGTGGCCTCGGAGCTGGAGCGTGACGTGCAGCGACTCGAACGCGTCGCCAGCCGCTTCTCAAAGATCGGCTCGAGGCCGGTGCTCGAGACCACCGAGCTTGGGCCGGTCATCCAGGGAGTCTGCGACTACATGACCCAGCGCATCTCGGCCGAGGCCGGCCCGAAGCTCACGACGAACATTCCCGACGACCTCGTCGCGCCCCTGAACGCTGAACTCTTTGAGTGGGTGGTGGAAAACCTCCTGAAAAACTCGCTCGATGCCATCGAGGGCGACGGGGGGCTCATCGAAGTTGTCGCCTGGAGCGATGGCAAGTCGGTGCTGGTGGATGTGAAGGACAACGGGAGGGGCATCGAGCTCGTGAACACGAAGAACATTTTCCGCCCTGGATACAGCACCAAGAAGCGCGGTTGGGGACTTGGACTCAGCCTGGCCAAGCGAATCGTTGAAGACTATCACGGGGGCGTGCTAAGTCTTGCGGCGACGAAGCCCGGCGAGGGAACGACGTTTCGGATCAGGCTACCCCTGAGTGCCTGAACCAGGCTGCATGATGCGGGATATGAGTCGACCGGCGCCGTTGTCGGCGATCGCGAGAAAGATGTCGTCGCCCTCCCGCCAGAGCACGATCTCCCGATTCCCCGCTGCCGGTACGACCGCGTACGACCGGTCCTGTTCCAGCTCCATCCGAATGGATCTGTCGAGGAAGACGGCGGCAGAAATCTGATCGAGGATGGCGTAGTTCATCACGATCACTCTGGTGACGTCACCCGAGGGGTCGTCGTACATGACGACTGGGATTCTGACCTTCCGGTCGGCGTCCCATGTTCCGACGCCAATAATGTCGGCGCCGACGATAATCGGCACCCGCAAGCGGAAACCCGTCTCCTCTCTAAGCATGGCCTCGATCTCGCCCGGGTCACTCGTTTCCAAAAGCGTCAATGGTTCGATCTGCTCGGTGCCGGCAAGCCCGACCAGGTTGGTCGCGTCCCTTGGTCCTGAACGACCGGAGAGCAGGTAAGCGGCAGCCCCGATGGCCAGCACGATGATCAGAACGATCATCGTTCGCTTCAGGCCTGATCCCGGCGGCGACTCACCGTCGTCAATGGGAGTCGGCGGGGGGGCGTGTTCTGCGTTCGGTTCCATGGGGCGCTATTCGGAGAAGACGATGTTGATCGGATCTCCCTTTCTGATGCTCAGGAGGCGGGCCGCATTGCCCCGGTTTATCGCGACCTCCAAAAAACCGGAGCTGCCGAACAGAAGGATTGGCTCGCCTGCGATCGCCTCGTCGTAGGTGTCACAGAGACCCTCGAGGATAGTGGTTCCGACGTAACATTTTGGCGAGCGCTTCCTGTCGTAGGTGTGGTAGACGCTGTGGGAGATGTTCGTAATGCAGTTACCGTAGTGATCGACCTGGACGATCCAGCCCTGCAGGCCCTTGTCGTCTGCAAACGGTGTGGCCCACCGGAGTCGCATGACGTTTGACGTAGGGGTTCCGACGTCGTCGAGCCTCCTCCCCGATGCGAGATGAGCAGCAACGGCCGCGAAAATGTCCCGCCCGTGAAAAGTGGAGCTCGGTTCCCGCGTATACCAGTATTCGGGTCGGTCGAGAAGCACGGCCCTGCCGGGCCACGCCTCTCCGTTAGAAGACGTCAGGAGCGTGAACAGGCCGTTGTCGGCGCCCACGAAAAACTGCCCGTTGAGCTCAACCGCAAGGGCATTTCTGCCGGTTCCAACTCCCGGATCGACCACGACGAGATGCACGGTACCGTCCGGGAAATGCCAGGCCGCGTTTTGAAGAACGAACGCCGCCTCCATGACGTCCTGAGCCGCGATTTCGTGTGAAATGTCGATCAGCCGTACCGACGGATCAATAGATAGAATGACGCCCTTCATCGTCGCGACATATGCATCGCGATTACCGAAGTCGGATGTGAGCGTAATGATTCGTGACACGGAGAATAGCTCGTTTTTCGCCTAACGCGGTCCAAAAGCTACAGACTCTCCGATCTGAAGTCCAATAAAGGACGCCCCAGTCGGATTGAAGGCAAAGCTCGAAGTTACGTTTGTCAATCGCTATGTGTCATTGGGGAGGAATGAGCGAATTATTCGATCGGTCACGAGGGAGACGATCATGCAATCTCATCGACTCGGTGTGGACGGTGAAGATGCGGCGGCGGATTATCTGCGGCAGCGGGGGTACGAGAGCCTTACCCGCCGCTACACGACGCGGGGCGGCGAAATCGACATCATATGCTGCCTGAGAGAAGCGGGCCGCGTCTCTCTCGTCGTCTTCGTCGAAGTGAAGACCAGGCGCCCGACCGTGTTCGGGCGGCCCGAACAGGCCGTATCAAAAACGAAAATGCGGAATATTTACCGGACGGCGCGGGTGTTCATTCATGAGCATCGGCATGAGGACGTGCTTTGTCGCTTCGACGTCATGGCCGTTTACTGGATCAAAGGACGGCTCGAGATTGATCACTTCGAAGAGGCGTTCGGATTGGGCGAGTTGATGGATATGGATTAGGTCGACAAGATATCAGGTGGTTACCAGCCGACCCGCCGTCCGGATAGTTTGCCGGACGAAGTCGATTGGCCGCGATCGCTTTGCGTCCACCGCTTCGGCATCGGCGCCTGTGTCACAGCGCTTTGTCGAGTTCGTTTGGGTTTCTCCTTCTGCGGAGACGCAACACGATCCGCTGGTTCGGGATCGGGGCGAACGAGACCGGCATCCGCCAGAGGAGCAGATGTAATTTGAAAATCCGACTCGTATCCTTCGATTTCGACATCCTTGTAGTAGAACGAGAGGATGTCACGATAGCTTCGACCTTTGCGGGCCTGGGTAGCGGCGCCCCATTGGCACAGACCGACTCCGT
>DATKEJ010000127.1:0-8311 GCA_035512315.1 Rhodothermales bacterium
AGACACGCTCCGGCTGACGCTCGGCTTCGATCCAAAACCGGAGGTTTACGCCTGGGCAGCGGTCGGCGACGCGACGGTCTTTCTGCACGCGCGGATCCTCGACGACGCAGGACCGTCGCCGTACCTTTTCTCCTGGCGGCAGCGTGATGAGAACCCAATGCAGGTGGATTTGGCGAATGAGGGTGACAGCGTGGCATCCTTCGTACTCCCGGTCGACCTCGCTTACGGGGAGTACTATTTCGACGTGGAAGTGACCGACGCATCGGGCGCCACCGGAAAAGCCGGTACCTTCCTGACACAGTCGGAACTGGGTCTCATCGCCTTCGACATCTGGTCAGATCATGCATCCTGGGTCGACTCGGCCGTCGTGTACGAAATCACGCCGTACAACTTCGTCGCCAACGGCGGCCTGCAGGAAATCAGGGAACGACTCTCCGAGTTCGTCGACCTCGGCGTCAACACGATCTGGCTCCAACCGGTGTATGAGACGTTTTACGCGCTTCATGGAGAACAACGACACGTTTCGCTTCGCCGCGACACACTCCCCACAGTCGTCGGCGAGGACGAAAATGACGGCGACACTCCTGCTCACGCTCCCCGGCATACCGATGATCTACAACGGTCAGGAGATCGGTTTCCCGACCCATCCTTATCAGACCCATGCGGTATTCGATCGCGCGCGGTCAATAGCCCGGCAGGATCGACTGGACCTCTATCCCACGTATCGCCACCTGACCCACATGCGGCGCCGCCACCCCGCACTCACTCTAGGCGATTTCACGGAGATCGACGTTGAGCCCTCGAACGCCGATGACTACGTCTTCAGCTTCACACGCTCGTACCGGCAGGAGCATGCGCTCGTCGTGATCAACATGGGGGGCCGAGAGGAGACGGTCGACCTCGATCTCCGCATCGACGAGCTCGATCTGCCGGACTCGGAGGAGTATTTCCTGACCAATCTGATGACCGGCCAATACCTCGCGGTCGCGGCCGGCGACCCGGGTCCGCTCACGGTGACTCTGTCTGCATACGAGGCTGCTCCCTTCCTGATCGCCGATCAAATTGTGGAGGTTTCGGTGCCGACGTCGACAGATCCGGAGCTCGCATCCGACGTCGCGCTGCGGCCGGTCGTTTACCCGAATCCCTTCTCCGATCGAACGGTCATCCAGTTTGCTGTCGATCGCCCGGGACGCGTGACCTTGACGGTCTTCGATCTTCTGGGCCGTAGCGTAGCAAGTGTGGTCGACGGCGAGCTAAGTATGGGCATTCACCGTATCGAATTCGGAGCCAGACACCTTGCACCGGGCGCCTACCTGTACCGGCTCGAAGCGGGCGGCCGAACCGAGTCAGGAATGATGATTAAGTCGCAATGAAGATCCTTGTGATCGGCGGGACGGGTTTCATCAGCTCGCGGCTCGTGGATTTCCTCAATGAGGCGGGCCACGACGTCACGACTTTGAACCGTGGCCGGTCCAACACTCGGACAAAGGGTGGAATCGAGCGACTGCACGCCGACCGTCATGACGAGTCTCGGATCAGGAAATTGTTGTCGCGCCGTCGATTCGACGTCGTGTACGACATGGTGGCCTACACCCCGGAGGAAACCGGAACGATGGTTCGTCTCCTTGACGGATCGGTTGAGCGCTTCATCCACTGCAGCACGATTTCGGTGTACATGGTCTCAGACCGGGTTCAGTGCCCGATCACCGAAGACCAGGACAAGCTGCCGCTCATGCCGTTCGATCCGCGGAACGCGTTTGGAATGGACTACGGAATTCTGAAGCGACAATGCGAAGACGTCCTCTGGAAGGCTCATGAGGAGGGTCGATTCCACGTCAGCATGCTCAGGCCTCCGTTCGTGTGCGGTCCCAACGATCCGACCATTCGCGACCTGTTCTGGATAGAGCGTATTTTGGATCGTGGTCCATTGCTGGTTCCGGGCTGCGGCGACTTCGCCTTCCAGCACGTCTTCGTGGATGACGTCTCAAGGGCGTTTGCACGGCTTCTCGACCGTCCGGAAACTCTGGGGCGCGCATACAACGTCGCGGCCGACGAAATATTCACGCTGAACGGGTATCTCGGGAAGCTGAGCCGGCTGCTCGCAAAATGGCAAGAGCGTTCAGGCAGGCAATGGCCCGGATTGCAGGACAGCTCTCGAGTGGCAGACCCGGAGATCATACACGTCCCTCAGGCCGTCTTCGACCGTCAGCCGTTCAGCTCCAGTCCTCATGGTGACGTGTTTCCATTCAACACGAGGCGGACGGCGATTCTTTCCCTCGACGCGATTCGACGGGATTTATCCTACCGCAGCACGCCGTTCGACTCCTGGATGCCGACGACGATCGAATGGTATCGCAATCATTGCGATCGCCGGTCACACGGATACGAGTTCCGGCAGGATGAGATCGCGTTCGCTCGTGAGTGGAAAGGACCTGCGACGCCTTGATTGCAGCCCGGTTCGCCAACAGCTCTTCGGCCGGTATATGGTGTTCTGAAAGGCCTCTCCAGCACGTCCTCCTCGATGTCCGGTTTCCCGGTCAGATTGCGCGTTAAGAGCATACGATGATTCCATTCACCATTCTCCACCCGGAACCATGTCTACACGATCAAGTTTCGCCGTCATCATCCTGGGCGTTCTCTTCACGGTGTTGACCGCCCCGGCCGCCGGCGCCCAAAGTGCCACCAGGTTTGCCGAGGATTCGACCCCTGAATATCCTCTCGAGTTCGCGCAAGCCGAAAATGTCGTTTTAATCCTCAATCAGGCCGAAAATCTCTTTCAGCCCAAGCTGATCACAGGCCCGTCGACAGCCGTTCTTGCGGCGGCCGCGATCGCGAACTTCGCCGACCCTGCCCGCTTCCTGCTTCTGACGCAGCTCTCACAACTCTGGGACGCGCAGGCCAATGGCGGACAGGGTGACTGGATGAACGAAAGCCTGGTCACCTATACCCGGGCGAGCGACGGCTCTCAAACCGAGCTTCTCATCGAGAGTTGGGACGATACGGGGGGAATGTGGGAGAACAGCCTCAGACGCAGAACCATCCAGAGAGGGGACTCGTCGATCACGACCGATGAATCGTGGGACTCCGATACCGACGCATGGCTCCCCGCGCAGCGCCGGTCTTTGACCACTGACGCCGAAGGCGGCAGGGTAAGTACGACTGAGCTCTGGGATGAGGACGCCGGTGCGTACTTCATCTGGTTCCGCTCGACGCAGACATTCGATGGTCAGGGTAGGGTGCTGACACTCATTTCTGAATCTGGCCTCTTCGGCCCCCTCGCCCCGAGCTTCAAATACACGTTTACGTACAACAGCGACGGTACCACGGCGTCGCGGCTTACCGAGACGTATAACTCCGACACCGGCGAACTCGAGAATTCCGGACTTCGGGAATGGGCGTACGATTCGAACGGTAAGGAAGTCCTCGACCTGGAGCTAGACTGGGACGATGCCTCTGGAGACTGGGTCAACAATCACCGGACAGTGACTGAGTACGAACCCAACTCCTCAAATCCAACCTCGGTCACGGAAACCGAACACGATTGGGACCTCGCGACCGGTGCCTGGATGAACGATGAGCGCGCCGTGACCACCGTGGAAGGGTCGGAGATTACCGAGACTGAGCAGGAGTGGGACGCGTCCGCCAACAACGGCCAGGGAGACTGGGTGAATCTTGACCAATCGATCATGACCCTGTCTGACGACGGTCCAGTCCTAATCGTGTCTAGGGAATGGGACGATGGCCAGAGTGTGTGGGTCAATGAGGATCAATCAACCGTCGAATACGACGATCGAGGCCTCGCCGTCTGGAATCTGTTCGAGATTTGGGATGGGGCAGCCTGGATGAATGAGAACCTCCTCACTATGACTTACGGCGAGTTCGAGACGCCCACCGCGGCCGAAACGGACGGCATCGCCTCCGGCTACGAGTTGGGTACGAGCTATCCGAATCCGTTCAGCGAATCAACCACCATCCGCTTCACGCTTCCGGAGCCCGCACACGTCAACCTCGAGCTGTTCGACATGCTGGGCCGCCGCGTACAGACGCTGGTAGCCACGACCCTCTCGACCGGCGATCACGCGGTCACGTTGGACGCACGAAACCTCCCAGGAGGATTGTACTTCCTACGACTCGGAACAGAACGCTTCCAGGCATCCAGGTCGGTGCTTCTTGTGAAGTAGGCTACTGTGGGATGCCGCGGGCGCTGAAAGAGTGACCTCCCCCGGCTTCCGCTCTGTCCGGTTCCTCCCGGCTGCGTTGAGATCCATCAGTCGTCGCTCCAGCCGCCCCCTCCGGCGCGGGGACCATGCCCGATGCGGTGGTCCCCCTCACGAGGGGGCGGCTGAGCGCAATACCCGACTTCGTAGGGACAGACTTCAGAAAGGCCGCGCAGCCGGGGGAGGTCACCTCGGGCGAAAGCTACCACCAAGGCAGCCGGGCGCAGCCGGGTCACTTTGGGGGGAGGGTGCCACCTTGGTGACAAGTCTGCAAGCCTACAAGCCTACAAGTCTACAAGTCTACAAGTAATCTGCCATCTGCCATCTGCCATTTGCCATCTGCCATCTGCCATTCCCAAGAACCCCTACACGATTCGAGGGTCTCATTGATTACATTCGGATAGTCCCGGGCTAACCGTGAATGCCATGGAGCACTTGGAGGTTCTAGTGCGAGGTCTCCTCCTCGCGGCCGTTCTGGTCCTGACCGGAAGGGGCGAACCGGGGGTGCAGGTCCAGTCCACGCCGGTTAATCCTGTCTTTACGGCGCGGGTCGAGGCTCCGATTACGCCCGTCACGGCCGATTTCATTTCGCGGGCCATACGTGAGGCGGATGAGGCTAACGCCGCGTGCCTGGTCATAGAACTCGACACGCCAGGCGGGCTGATGGAGTCGACGCGTCAGATCGTCAAGAACATACTGGCTAGTCCCGTTCCAATCGTGGTGTACGTGTCACCGCGCGGCGCGAGGGCTGCCTCTGCCGGTGTGTTCATCACGCTTGCCTCCCACGTCGCGGCCATGGCGCCTGCTACCCACATCGGAGCGGCACACCCGGTTCAAATAGGCGGCGCTCCCGGCCAGAGCCCACAGAGCGAGGAGAATGACGCCGGACAGGAAGGAGGCGGCGTCATGGAGGATAAAATCGTGAATGATGCGAAGGCCTGGGCTCGGTCGCTGGCTGAGTTGCGGGGCAAAAATGCCGACTGGGCCGAAGCTGCCGTCACACAAAGTGAATCCATTCCGAGCACCGAGGCGCTTGCTCTGAACGTCATCGACTATCTCGCGGATGATCTCATCGAGCTGCTCGCCTTGATAGACAGCCTGGAGGTTCAGACGCAGGCCGGAAGTGTTTCGCTCCGAACGGCAAATGCGCCTGTCCAGGCCGTTGAGATGTGGTGGGGTGAAAAGGTCCTGTCGATCTTATCGGATCCGAACCTTGCCTTCCTGCTCCTGATGCTGGGCTTTTATGGAATCCTGTTCGAGTTCTACACGCCAGGATGGGGCATCGCCGGGACCACCGGCGCGATCTGTCTCGTTCTCGCCTTTTTCGGCCTCGCTGTTCTACCGATCAACTATGCCGGACTCGTGCTCATCATCCTGGCCGTTGGACTCTTCGTAGCCGAGGCGTTCTTCCCCAGCTTCGGCATGCTGACAATCGGCGGAGCCGTCTGTCTCATTCTGGGCGGGATTATGTTGGTCGACTCACCAATGCCGGTCATGCGCGTTTCTCTGGCCGTCGTCATCCCAATGGCCATTGGAAGCGGAGTCGTGGCGTTTTTCCTGGCTGGACGAGCCGTCCAGTCATTTCGTTTACCTATTCAGACAGGTGCGGAAGGCATGGTGGGACGTCGTGGCCGCGCCTCAGGCGACTTCGCGCCTCGTGATGGAGGGTTTGAGGGCACGGTGCAGATTCACGGCGAACTCTGGCGAGCCGAGTCGGACCACGAGATTTTGGACCAGCAGGTCGTGACCGTGGAACAGTGCATAAGTCTGACGCTGATCGTTAAAAGTAGCGGCGGATCCCGGACGGGTCCAGCCGTCAATCAAGACCGATAGAGGATAAGATGTTTATCGAATATTGGGGCATCGCCCTCGGAGTCGTCGCGCTGTATTTCATTAGCTGCATCCGCATCCTGTTCGAGTATCAGCGCGCCGTGGTATTCCGCCTCGGGCGCGTGCTCGAAGAGCCGAAAGGGCCGGGCTTCCTGATGATCTTCTGGCCGGTTGACCGCATGGTGCGCATCAGCTTGCGGACAATCGTGCAGGATGTCATGCCGCAGGACGTGATCACGGTTGACAACGTAACCGTGAAAGTGAACGCGGTCGTGTATTTCCGCGTAATCGATCCGATGAAAGCAGTGCTCGAAGTCGAGGATTATCATTACGCCACTGAGCAACTGTCCCAGACCACGCTGCGCAGCATCCTTGGCCAGATTGAACTCGACGACTTGCTGGCCAAGCGCGACAAGATCAATCACCAATTGCAGGCGGTCCTCGACACGCAGTCTGACCCTTGGGGCGTAAAGGTCTCGCTCGTGGAGGTGAAGCACGTCGACCTTCCCGAACACATGCAGCGGGCGATGGCGAAGCAGGCCGAGGCCGAGCGTGAGCGGCGCGCCAAGGTGATCCACGCGGAGGGCGAGGCCCAGTCGGCTGCGAAACTGAAGGAAGCCGCTATGATCATCGAAAATCACCCGATGGCCATGCAGATGCGGTTTCTGCAGACCTTGGTCGACATCGGGGCGGAGAACAATACGACGGTGGTCTTCCCACTGCCCATCGATCTGGTGAATGCTATGTTCGCGAAGTCGAACGGGGCAGCGTCCGAGTGAAGGCAGCACCTCATAGATCCGCGGGCATGCACCCGTCGCCGCAAGACGCCCCAGAGCGTATCTTCCGCCATCGAACGATGCAACCGAAGCGCAAATGTGCACTGTCACACAAAGCTATGTTCATGGGTCGAGTTGCGACCCCCTCCTGGGCCAAACCGTCGGCTTGACGCTCGAGAAAACGGTACACCGACACAGAGAGAGCCTGGCGCTGGTATCACGACACCAGGGCATCCGGTGGACTTGGGACGAACTGCAGACCGAGGTCGATACGTTTGCCGCCGGACTTGTGGCCATGGGTTTGCAGCCCGGAGACAGGGTCGGCATCTGGTCGCCGAATTGTGCTGAGTGGGTGATCACCCAGTTCGCGACAGCAAAGGCGGGGCTCATCCTCGTGAATATCAATCCCGCCTACCGGTTATCGGAGCTTGAATACGCGCTTAACCGCGTCGGCGTGAAAGCATTGATCACGGCTGAGGCCTTCAAATCGAGCCGCTACCTGGATATGATCCGAGAACTCGCTCCCGAGCTTCGCACTGCGACTCCCGGTGAACTGCGCTCCAAACGCCTGCCGGCCCTCCAGTCCGTCATTGTCATCGGCGCCGATCCTCACGAAGGCTGCTTTTCGTTCGAAGACATCGAGGGTCTGGCCACCGCGAGCCACCTTGCCATGCTGAACGTGATCAAAACGCGGCTGCAGTTCGATGATCCGATCAATATCCAGTTCACCTCCGGTACAACCGGGAGCCCGAAGCCCGCGACGCTGACGCACCACAACATCGTCAACAATGCGAACTTCGTTGGTCGCGGCATGCGCTTGACTGAGGAGGATATTCTGTGCGTTCCGGTGCCGATGTACCACTGCTTTGGCATGGTGCTCGGGGTCCTCGCGGCGACCGTTCACGGAAGCACGATCGTCCTCCCCTCGCCCGTTTTTAAGGCGCAGTCTGTTCTCGAAGCCGTTGAGGAAGAAAGGTGTACTGCGCTCCACGGCGTCCCGACGATGTTCATCGCAGCGCTGGAGGACCCCGATTTCGATCGGTACGACCTATCCTCAATGCGGACCGGCATCATGGCGGGCGCACCCTGCCCAGTCGAGCTCATGAAGGAAGTATCCGAACGGATGCATCTGTCGGAGATCACGATCGCATACGGGATGACGGAGACAAGTCCGGTCACCTTCCAGACCTCAATCGACGATTCTTTCGAGCGACGAGTAGCCACCGTCGGCAGCGTCATGCCACACACCGAGGCCAAGGTTGTCGACGAATCCGGCCGCGTCGTGGCTCCGGGTGTATCGGGCGAACTCCTGACTCGTGGTTACTGCGTAATGCAGTGTTACTGGGACGACCCGGTCAATACGGGCGAATCGATCGACGCCGCAGGCTGGATGCACACCGGCGATATCGCAACTATCGACTCGGCCGGGTACGGACGCATTGTCGGCCGGATAAAGGATATGGTCATCCGGGGCGGCGAGAACCTCTT
>DATKEJ010000128.1:0-8162 GCA_035512315.1 Rhodothermales bacterium
ACCGATCATTTAACAGCATCAGTATGTCCGCTGCTCACGCACATATCATCCTCGCCCACCTCCCGATCATAGGCATATTCTTCGGCCTCCTTCTGCTCGCCGTATCGCGGTCCCTTCATATGTGGCGGGCCGCCCTCATCATCTTTACCGTCGCGGGGCTTGCGGCGGGGGGTGTCTACCTGCTCGGCGAACAGGCCGAGGAGATCGTCGAAGACATGGCAGGGATATCGCACGATCTCATCGAGCACCACGAGGAGGCCGGACTCTGGGCGATGATATCTGGAATTGCGCTCGGGATTGTCTCGGCGGTCGGGCTGTTCCTCTCCCGCAGGGCGCGACCCAAGGGATTTATGATCGTTATCGTGGTTCTGGCTCTCTTCGCGGCCAGCGTTTTTGCCGTGACCGCCAATAGAGGGGCCCAGATCAACCATCCGGAGATTCGGACAGCGACGCCCGGCGAGCCCGTACTCGATCATGCACACGAGCCTGACTGACCCTCCGAGCTCGAAATGTGGTGGCAACTACCTCCCGAAGTGACCTCTCCCGGCTGCGCCCGGCTCCACTAAAGTCTTGCCTGCTTCGGTGAAGCGTTCCGCCGGGCTTAGCCGCCCCCGTCTTCACTTGCCTTCACTCTTGCGCTCCGGCACGCTACGCCGGGCAGGCTCTCGGGAGGGGGACCACCGCCTCGTGACATGGTCCCCCGCTGGAGGGGGCGGCTGGAGCGACGACCCGTGGATCTCGACGCATCCGGGAAGAGTCGGACGGAGCGGAGCCGGGGGAGGTTACATTTGCACCGCCTGCACGGACCTGCTCGCTCGGGGCAGGCTCACGGCGCGGTCCGCAGAGGGTCTGCCATCTGCCATTTGCCATCTGCCATCTTCCATTCCCCTAGTATCCCAGCTGCCGCATTCTCGTCATGATCGACCGCGACATGCTGTGCATTCGCTCCGGTCTCCGTCGTAGCGGATCTGGCAAACAGGCAGCCAATCGCGCCGCTTGATCGCGCGAAAGCTGCGAGGCCGACCGGCGATAGTGATAGCGCGAAGCCTCCTCCGCACCGTAAACGCCCGGACCCCACTCCACGATGTTGAGGTAGATCTCGAGAATCCTTTCTTTGCGGAGGATGACGTCGGTTAAATATGCGAGGGGCAGCTCCACGGCCTTTCTCAGCCAGTTGCTGTGCGTCGTCAGGAAGAGGTTTTTTGCCAGTTGCTGTGTGATCGTTGAACCTCCGCGGATCCGTCCACGGGTCTCCCTTTCCTCGACCGCCTTTTCGACCGCCTCCCAATCCACGCCGTGATGTTCATAGAAGCGTCCGTCCTCCGCGGCGATGACCGCCCATTTGAGGTCCCGGTCTATGTCCTGAATAGAGAGGAAGGTCTGTCGCTTGGAGTAGGCCCCGTCGCTGAACCAGGACTCAACCCGACGTTGGATCTGAACGCCTGTCGTCGGCGGGTCGATCCATATCATGGCGAGCAGGAGAATCGTGCAGAACGCGAAGTACCCCACGATGATCGTCGCGATCCAGCGAACCGCCGTGATCGTCCTGCTCGGCCGGCGAGGAGCGCGGCCCTGGGAATGATGGCCAATCTGTGCGGTGGATTCGGGCATCGACAGTTGCCTTAACAAACGAATCGTCCAATCGGTCGTGGTCAGTCGAGGATAATGAAACGGGATGTGTTGTGCACAACCCGGATTGAGCGGATTGAACGGGTTGAGCGGTATGAGCTGCCAGGGATCGCCGCCTGAGGGCAATCAGACCGCCTTCGACGTTCGACGCTCGACGTTCGACGTTTGACGTTCGACGTTCGACCCTTGACGTTCGACGTTCGACGTCCCTGTCCGCATCCGCACCGCAGGTGTCCGAATACGCACGGTTTGCCTCCGAGTACGGTCACGCATCCGCCCAAAAAGGTCGTCGGCACGCTATTTGTCCGTCGTTGCGCTGAGTCCGCACACCATCCACACGCCATGATCCAGAATTATCTCAAGATTGCCCTTCGAAATCTTTACAGAAATCCGGGATACTCGTTCATCACGATTCTTGGCCTTGCCGTTGGAATCGCGTGCGCACTCTTTGTCCTCTTGTATCTGCAGGATGAAACCGGTTTCGATGAATTCCATCATCGATCCGACCGGATATATCGCATCGTCGAGACCCGGCCGACGCCTGACCGTGGGGACAAACGTGTAGCGTTCACGGCAGGCGTGCTGGCGCCAACGGCCGTCGCGTCGATTCCGGGAGTCGAGTCGGCGGTTCGGATGGTGGGCGGGCAGGCCGTCGGTCGTCGGACGGTTTCGTACGGGGACCGCCGGTTTTACGAGGCGGATTACCTGTTTACTGAGCCCGAGTTCTTCGACGTTTTCAATTTCCCAATGAAGCACGGGACGCCCGAAACGGCGCTCAGCGAGCCGAGAACCGTCGTCCTGACCGAATCGGCGGTCGCGAAATACTTCGGAGACGAGGATCCGCTCCAAAAACTCTTGACGATCGAGCAGTTTGGAGACTTCGTGGTGACCGGCATCATCGAAGATCCGCCCTCCGATTCGCACCTCCACTTCAGCATGCTTCTCTCTCTTGCGAGCGGCCAGCTCGACGAGCGCTGGGTCGCGTGGCTCGACAGTTGGGAGAACGAGAGCTTCATCGTCTACGTCGTCCTCGAACCCAGCGCCGATCCGGCCCAAGCTGAAGAAAACGTGAACGCCCTGCTGTCAGCGAACCTGCCCGAGGCCGGCAGCAAGCGCTTGGCATTCCTACAGGCAATAACGGATATCCATTTCGGTTCCGGCGACATCGAGGTCGAGCGGCACTGGAGAGAGGGCGACGCCCGATATCTCTACATCTTCTCCGCGATCGGCGCCTTCCTCATCCTCATCGCAAGCATCAATTACATGAACATGACCACGGCTCGGTCCATGCGCCGTGCAAGGGAAATCGGACTGCGCAAAGTGGCAGGAGGGCAGAAAGGGCAGCTCGTGAGACAGTTCCTCGCCGAGTCACTGATGACAACCGCCATCGCAGTGCTCATCGCCGTCGGATTCGTGAACGCCGGACTTCCACTCTTCAACCAAATCGCCGGCAAAGCACTCGAAACGTCCTCCATGCTTGACTCACGGTTCGTGATAGGAATCGTCGCTCTAACTATTGCCGTCGGCATCGTCGCAGGTAGCTACCCCGCTTTCTACCTGGCTCGCTTCAAACCCTCGCAGATACTCCTGCACGGCTCGGACAGCCGCGCCGGTGCCGGTCTCAGGCGAGGACTCGTTGTCGCTCAGTTCACGCTTTCGATTATCATGATCGCGGCAACCACCGTCGTCTACAACCAGCTCCGCTTCGTCCAGTCAAAGCCGCTCGGATTCAACCAAGACCGTCTGGTCGTCATCGACATCAACAGCGGAGACGTTCGCCGGGACTGGGAGACCGTCCGCGCACAGTTCGCGAGCGTGCCTTCAGTCCAGAGTGTGAGCGCAACTTCACGGGTCCCTGGCGACTGGAAGAACATCTCAGAAATCGAAGTGCGTCCTGAGGGAGCCACGGACGACGACCTCGCGACGATGCATTTCCTCGGCGTCGATGAGGCGTTCATACCCACGTACGAAGTCGAGCTCGCGCAGGGTCGGAATTTCTCACGCGACCGCGCCGATTCGGCGAGCGTCATACTGAACGAAGCCGCCGCAAGGCTGCTGGGTATCATCACTCCTGATCGTCAGGTGATTGAGATTCCCGCCGCGGAATTTCGTCCGGAAGTCATCGGGATCGTCAAAGATTTCAACTATGAATCGCTTCATTCTAGAATTGGACCGCTGGTAATAGGCTACTGGTCGAATCCGGTCCGGGTCATCGACTACTTCACAGCCCGGGTCTCTTCGAACACTTTGGAATCCGTGATACCGGATCTGCGGGCAATCGGGGAGGTATTCGACCCGTCGCATCCCTTCGAATACAACGTCCTGGAACAGCGGCTCGGAGATTTTTACAAGGCCGACCGCCGGGCAGGCACCCTCTTCGGCCTCGCAGCGACCCTCGCAATCCTCATCGCCTGCCTCGGCCTGGCAGGACTGGCCGCCTACACCGCCGAACGACGGACGAAGGAGATTGGCGTGCGAAAGGTGCTGGGCGCGAGTGTGAAGGGTATCATTGTGCTGCTGTCGCGAGACTTCGCCCTGCTGGTCGTCGTCGCTTTCCTGATCGCGGCGCCCCTGGCGTATCTGGCGATGGATCGATGGCTCAGCGCGTTCGCCTATCGGACCGACTTGACGCCATGGATCTTCGTCCTGAGCGGGGCAGCAGCACTCGCGCTCGCACTTGCAACGGTCAGCTTCCAGGCGGTCAGAAGCGCGCTTGCGAATCCGGTAGAGTCGTTGCGTTACGAGTAGGTGCAGGGTGCAGAGTGCAGGGGTGCAGAGTGCAGGGGTGCAGGGTGCAGGGGTGCATTGGGCAAGGTGCACCGCTTGCTTGGGCGGTGCACTATGCACGATGCCCATTGCACGATCACGTTCGTTTCTCGTTTCACGTTTTAGGGCAGCGTTTCTCGTTTAGGGCAGCGTTTCTCGTTTAGGGCAGCGTTTCCCGTTCTCGACCGGCAGGTTCGATGTGCACCAGCACGTCGAGAATTGGAAGATCCGAGGTCATGAGACGATCCTTGACGAGATGGGCAATCGCGTGACCTTCCTGAACGGACAGGGAGCCGTCGACCTCCACATGGATGTCTACGAGATACGACAGTCCGCTCCCTCTGACCCATAGCACGTCGATTCCTTCCACCTGCGGAATGGACAAGGCGATCTTCCGGATCTCCTCGCGGGTGCTGTTAGGCGCGGCTATGTCGAGGATGTCCTGGAGTGAAGCCTTCAGGAGCACCAGTCCGTTGAAAGCGATTATGACACATGCCAGAAGGGCAGCCCAATCGTCTGCGCTCGCGTACCCCTCTCCGAAGATCAGAGCGATCGAGATCCCTATGAACGCGGCGAGCGAGGTCAGCGCATCCGACCGGTGGTGCCAGGCATCGGTGACCACCGCCCGGCTGCCGATCGTGGTGCCCTCGAACTCGAGTTTCCGGAACATGACTTCCTTGATGATCACGACGCCGACCAGAACCACGAGCGTAAACGGCGCGGGGAGAGACTGGGGAGAGAGGATCTCTCGGACGGCGCTAATGGCGATGCCGACCGCTGCGATGAGGAGGACGATCCCAACGAAGAGGGCCGCGACCGGCTCCGCCTTCCCGAGACCGTACGGAAAACGATCCGAGCGAGGCGACACGCTGATAACGAGGCCGCCAAGGACGAGCAGACCGCTGAAAATGTCCAGGATGGATTCGACGCCGTCGGCCACCAGCGCGTAGGAGTTGCCGAGCAGTCCCGCAGCAATCTTCACCGTCGCCAGCACGGCGCTCACCACGACGCCGATGAGCGTCACGCGCACCCCTTTCGCAACCTTGTCCTTTACGTAAGGAGGTGGATCGGACGGAGGTGCTTTGACGTCGTGTAAGGCCATGCAGGAAGTTAGCGATAAACGTCGGACGTCGGACGTCGAACGTCAAACGTGCAGGCCGTGCCGTGAGCCTGCCCAGAACGAGCGATCAGCGATAGGGTCCATTCATGCGGGCCGTACGTTGTCGCGTCGTTGAACTGTACACAGAATGGGCGAGATACCCTCAAAAGCCGCCCGGCTTCAGAGCACATTTACCGGGCGTACACTCTCGGATCCCCGGGGCGGCGGCGACGCCCCGACGCAAGTCGAGGCCGCTGTTAACCCCGGATTTTAATCCGGGATCAGGCGGCCTAAACAAGTCCCTGAACCGTTTAAACGGTTTCGCGAAGCTGAAGGAACTTGACGAGTAGACCCAGCCCCCTTTTCAGTTGTTGACGACAACTATTCGACCCTACATTTGCGATCGTATCTGCGCACCAACTCCATCCCAAATGCAACGCTTCCTATCCCTCCTCCTCTGCCTCGTAACGCCCGCATTGTCGACAGCCCAGGTCACCGCGATCCAGGCCGGGCATTTGATCGACGTCGAAAACGGCCGCGCGCTTGAGAACCAGACGATCCTCATGAGGGGCGGCATCATCGAGGCCGTCGGATCCGAAGTTCCTGTTCCAGACGAGGCCGTCGTGATTGATCTCAGCGGCTCCTATGTCATGCCGGGCTTGATCGATGCTCACACGCACATGGCGCTGACCGAGCTTCCGGGCGCAGACATAAACGACTTCGGTTCTTATTTCTACACATCGCTGATTGAGCCGACGGCATTTCGTGCAGTCCAGGGCGTGACGCAGGCTCGCTCCATGCTCGAGTCGGGATTCACCTCGATACGCGACGTGGGCAATAACGGCTTATACGGCGACGTAGCGCTCAGACGGGCGATCGATGGCGGCTGGATTCCCGGCCCCCGTATGGTCGCCGCCGGCATCATGATCGCCCCCTTCGGCGGCCAGTTCCAGATGCAGCCCGAAAAACCTGACCTCGGAAACCCGGAGTACACCTACGCCGACACCGAAGACGAAATCCGGAAAGCGGTCCGTGAAAACATCCACTATGGAGCGACCGTCATCAAGCTGATCGTCGACAACCAGCCCTACGTCTACTCCGTCTCCGACATCCGCGCCGCCGTCGAAGAAGCCGGCGACGTGGGAATCAAAGTCTGCGCCCACGCTCGCAGCGACGAAGGCATACGCAACGCCGTCCTCGGTGGCGTCGCCTCCATCGAGCACGGCTTCGAACCGACCGACGAAACCCTAGCCCTCATGAAGGAGCACGGTACGTACCTCGTCGGCACCGACTTCCCGAAATCCTTCCGATCAGGAGCATTCTATGACACGATCGTCGACCGAATTGCCCGCGCCTACCGCATCGGAACTCCAATGGCCTTCGGATCCGACGTCGTCTACTATCGAGAAGGATTCACGAGGGGTGAGCTAACCCTTGAATTCTTAGATAGTTACCTGGAGGCCGGCATTCCCGCCGATCACATCCTCCGGATGTTGACGGTGAATGCCGCCGACCTCATGGACATCAATACCGGGATCGTTAAGGCCGGACTCGCCGCCGACCTGGTCGCCGTCGACGCGAATCCGCTCGAGGACGTGAAAGCCCTCAACGGCGTCCACTTCGTCATGAAGGACGGCGACGTGTACAAACGCGACGGCGCCTTCGTTTGGGAAACACCGACCAAGATGAACAACCCACGTCGGAAGCCCCAAAGAAAGGAGAAGTAGGGGCGACCCGTGGAGCCGCAGTTTGGATTTTCAATTACAGGAGTGAGGGGTTTATAAACCTGTCAGGTCTTTAGACCGGTCACGTCTTAAGACCCGTCCGGTCTTTAGACCGGACAGGTTTGGGACGCACCCACGGAACCAACCGACTGTGAAATCACGACTCGACCTCCTCACGATTGCCGCGATCAGCGTCGTCGCCTAAATCGCCCAGAATGTCCTGCACGCACCAATCGGCCATGGCGGCGTGTGCCTCAATCCGCCTACCCGAGCACCTCGATCCGGTCTTCCCCATTCGGCACCGCGCACAGGAAGATGAACGGTTCGTCGCCAATCGCCTCGTACCAGTGGGGCGCGCCGGCGGGGATGTACACGACGTCATCGCGTCGGACCTCGAACACCTCGTCATCGATCCCGACCCGCGCCCTTCCCTGCAGAACGTACTGCTCGTGTTCGACCGTGTTCGTGTGGCGAGGCATGCCTCCACCGGGTTCCATGACGAACCTTCGGAGTGCAAAGTTCGGACCTTCGCTCGGGCCGATCAGCACCTGTCTCGAAGTCCCGCTGCCGGCCTTCACGCTTTCGGCAGCCACTTGGGTCGCATGTCGAACGAACTTGGATGTGCTCATATTTAGTTACGGTGTGCTCTGCAGCAAAAGTACCGAATATGACCAGTCAAGCAAAGCCTCGAGTCTCTTGCACGGCCGACTCCGCGCCTTCAACCGTGAGCGACCATCCCTGACAAAATCTTACCGTGCGGGTGTGACGGCGTCAGAGGGAGCGCGTCGCTCCTATAAGTGCGACGCACTCCCTCTAAAACCGTCACGCAAAAATTGCCATTGACGTCGGGCCGGTCGCTCGTCACAGAGTCTATGAGTTCCATCGACCCGGCGGCTCCGGAATCAACGACTCGAGATCACCCGACCGGTATGCATCGGTAATGG
>DATKEJ010000129.1:0-5038 GCA_035512315.1 Rhodothermales bacterium
GGGGATGCTCCTGTGCGGCATTCCAGGTGTCGCTATGTGCAAGCTTGTCCAGAAGCCCAGCGCGAGATCGTGAGAAATGTGCGACTCGGTCAACCGCTGGGCATCACTTCAGCATCAGCATCGAACGCGCTCCGCTCGCGTGCCCATCCAGCACGACCCGATACAGGTACACTCCCGAGGCGACTTCCTGGCCATTTGCATCACGACCATCCCACGTGATGCGATGGACCCCAGGCGCCTGTCGGCTGTTGACGAGGTCGATGACGTGCCGACCGAGCGGATCGAATATGCGTAGGGTGACTGATCCCGCATTGTCAAGTACGTATTCCACCGTCGTCTCCGGATTGAACGGATTCGGGTAGTTGCCTAACAAATCGATTCGTGCCGGCACCTCGCCGCTACGGGGTTCGACACTTACGTTCGATGCCACGGTAACGACGGGGCAGTTGACCAGGGCCACCCCGGTGCCAAGGATCGTCGCCGAAGCCGCCGAAGAGAGATCGTGGACTGTGTCGAAATCGCGGTTGTCGTAGGGGTTGACCGACCACAGGGGGGAATACGCCTCGTTCTGCGGCAGAGTGGCGACCACATTGTGCGTCTGGTCGGTGCCATCCTCCGTCACGAACCCCGAGGACGGTCCGCCGCCCTCCTCTCCCGGATTGATGTTGAAAGCGACGTAGATGGGCGAGACGGGGACTATCGCAGGGCCTTCGTCCGGTATCTCAACCACAAGCATCCGCTCGCTGAAGTCGAAATAGAAGATGACCTGATCTTCGTACCAGCCGCGGATGAGACCGCTGCCGTTGCCTTCGGCCAGGCGCAGCTCGGCGGTCGAACCGTCGGGCACGACCGGGCAGTTGACGACGAGGTTCAATCGCTCGATCGCGTAACCTGATGCCATGATCGCTTCGACACTCGTGAGCACATTGGCGACGTAGGTTGCGGGGACAATCACCTTGTGCACGTGCCAGAAGTCGCTGTAGCCTTCGTCACCGGGGATGACGCCGACGACGTTGAGCTGGCCTTCGACGGGCGCGTCCTCCCCCTCCCGGAAAAGGGCGAAAATCGGCGCGGTTTCCCTAGGCATCACGTCGAAATTGTAATATCGCACGCTCTGACCGTCCGGGCCGAGGCCCCGCGTGATGAACGGTCCCTCGTCGAAGTCGATCGGCTCGCCGGCTTCCGGCAAACCGTTGATGGCGTCGCGCACGAAGAGCGTGCCGGTGCCCCCGGCGAAGCGGTCCACGACGGCTTCGGAGGCCGCATCGGGGTTCATCGGGTTTCCGGAACCCGACGTGGCAAGTGCTACAGCCCATTGTCGCGCGTCCTGGACGACGGAACCTGCGTTGCCCACTTCGTTGATGGGGACTTGCGCCGCGCCTGGCTGGACCGCCAGCTGGCAGACCACTGCTGCCAGTATGAATCGATACCACGCAAACATGTTGACCTCAGATGCAATATGGAGTTCGCGAAATAGGCCGCGTTATGCACGCGGTTAGTACACGAATAATGGCTAATGACGAAGGGCTGTGCCTCACGCAAGAATCACAAACATCACGAAAGCATCGCGGAATGCGTGAATGTTTAGGATCGAGGCTCATACCGGATCCGTGATCGAAGCGTGCGATTCAATCATCGACCGCCAACGTCATCGCCGGCGAGCGTCATCATCCGCGAACGCCATCGCCGGCAAGCGGCGTCGCGATTGGTCTTTACTCTCTCCCGACCCAACTGTATCGTGCGTATTCCCCGCACACAGCCGATCCCGAGCGACATGCGCCGCGTTCTCATCATAGAGGATGATTCGGATATCGCGAAACTGGTTGCACTTCACCTCGGTGATGCCGGCATGCATTGCGATCTCGAAAGTGATGGTCCACGTGGTCTGGAGCGCGCACGCGGCATTCCCTACGACTTGATCGTACTCGACGTCATGCTTCCCGGAATGGACGGGATGGATATCTGCAGGCACCTTCGACTCGAGAAGATCAACACTCCGATATTGATGCTGACGGCACGTTCCGAGGAACTCGATCGCGTGCTCGGCCTCGAACTCGGAGCGGACGATTACCTGACGAAGCCGTTCAGCGTTCGAGAGCTGGTGGCCAGGGCGAGGGCGATATTTCGCCGGATGGATTTCTCAGGGCATCCCGATGAGACCGACTCGTCCGAGTTGTCATCCATCACATTTCGGAGCCTGTCGATAGACCAGGCGAAGCGGAAAGTGGAGGTGGAAGGAAACGCCGTGGACCTCACCGCCCGCGAGTTCGAGCTTCTCACCCACTTTGCCCGCCATCCGGGCCGCTGCTACACGCGGCAGGAATTGCTCGATGCCGTTTGGGGATACCAGTACGCCGGCTACGAACATACCGTCAATTCCCACATCAGCCGCCTTCGCGCGAAAATTGAAGAGGATCCCTCTAATCCGCGCTATATCGAGACTGTCTGGGGCATCGGGTATCGATTGGCCGAATAACCATGCTGAAACGCTTCTTCACCAGTCTCTACTGGAAGATTTCGGCCATCTTCTTACTCCTCCTCGTCGTAATCGGCGTGCTATATGCCTACCTCACCATCTACACGGTGGAGGCATACGTGCAGGAGGCGACGCAGAAGGTCAGTGCGCCGCTGGCGCAGCGAATTGTGGACAAAGTGACGATGATCCGTGAGGGCGAGGTCAACCGAGAAGTGGCGGAGGAGGTTTTTGTTAATGCGGCCATGTTGAATCCGGGAATCGAGATCTACCTCCTTGAGCCCGACGGCAGCATTCTCGCGGCGTCCGTCGATCGCTCCCGGGTCGAGCGTGACCGAATCGATCTCGAGCCGATCCGTGCTTTTCTCGCGACATCGGGGGCGTCGTATGTGGTCGGCGACGATCCGCTGGACACGGCAGCTCGGAAGGTGTTTTCTGCGTCGCCAGTTGTGATCGAGGACGTGCTGCAAGGTTACGTGTATGTAATCCTGAGGGGTGCGGAGTATGATTCGGCCGTAGGGATGCTGCAGGACAGTTACATCCTTCGATACGGCCGCACGCTCTTGCTGATTTCTCTGGTGGCAGCCGCCGTGCTCGGCCTGATCGTCATTTATCTGCTTACCGGAAAGCTTCGCCGCATACATGCTGCTGTCGAGGCGTTCGAACGCGGTGATTACGAAAGCCAGATTCCAGTCAGATCGAATGACGAACTGGACCGACTGGCGGCGGCGTTCAACAGCATGGCCGAGACCACGCAGCGCAACTTGGAGGAGATCAAACGAAGCGATGCACTCCGCCGTGAGCTCGTAGCGAACGTATCTCACGACCTCCGTACGCCGCTGGCTTCGGTACATGGGTACGTGGAAACGTTGCTGCTGAAAGAAGAGGCATTGGATGCCGACGAGCGGCGGAGCTATCTGCACACGATCCGGCGAGCGACGGAGAAGCTTACCCGCCTCGTCGGCCAGCTTTTCGAGCTTTCCAAGCTGGATGCGCGCCAGGTCGAGCCCTCCCGAGAAGTGTTCGATCTCAGCGAGTTGGTCCATGACGTCATCCACAAATTTGCACCGCGAGCCGAGCAGCGCGGCATTGATCTCACGATGCGACCCGCCCCCCGTGCGCTGTTCGTTAATGGCGACATCGCAATGATCGAGCGAGCGCTTGACAATCTCGTTGAAAACGCTCTTCGATATACGCAGCAACAAGGCAGCGTGAGCGTCACCGTAGAACGCCTTTCTTCGATGGCTCAGATCTCCGTTTCGGATAACGGACCGGGCATCCCATCGGAAGAGATCGCCAACATTTTCGACCGATTTTATCGGCTGGATAAGAGCCGGTCGAACGATGCCGAGGGTGCGGGGCTCGGCCTCGCTATCACACGCAAGATTCTCGAAGCGCACGGCGGCAAGGTCGGCGTGGAGAGTGAACCCGGGAAGGGCTCGACGTTTACCATCTCGCTTCCGCTGTTTCGCGAGGCTCAACCGATTGCCGCAGATGGAGCACTGACCGTCGCATGATCTGCCCCTTCGGAAAGCAGCCGTGGTTCTAGCCAACGGTGCAAATGCGGGCTTGCTCTGTGCGGAGCGAGTCTAAGGCCGTTCGGCAATCACGAGGCGCCGCCCGTGCACCGCGCCTCCGCCGGTAAGCCGGCAAAAGTAGATGCCGGGGATGAGCCTACTGGCGTCCCAGGTTATCGTATGGCGACCTGCCGCGTGCATATTCCTCGCCAGGACCTGCACTTCACGTCCCAGAAGGTCGTAGATCGTCACGTCCACAGACATCGGGCGCGGCAGATCATATGTGATCGCCGTGGATCCTGCAACTGGATTCGGGTAGTTTGCGTGCAATCGGATTTCGTCGGAGGGCGCGTCCTCGGGTATCGCACCGCTACCGGCGGCTCGAAGCTCGAGCGCCCACACATCATTAAGATAGGACGTGCTTCGTCCGCCGATGACGATCAAGCGGTTCTCATGGGGCACGTACACGCCCACCGACCCCTCGCGGGCCGATGGACCATTTCCGCCCGGTAAGAGAAGTTGCCACGACTCACTCGAAAGTTCAAAGGCCCAAAGTTCATCTGTCAGGACCTGATTGCCCTGGTTGCCTCCGAACATCAGCATCCGATCATTTGCCTCGTCATAGATCGTAGATACAAAATATCGAGCGGACGGAGGGTCCGTCAACGGAAGGAGCTCCGCCCAGGTGTTTGAGCTCAGGTCGAATGCCCAGATGTCACCAAGGGGTCCTGTCCGCTGCCCACCATACACGATCATCCGATGACGAGCGGCGTCGTATGCTGCCGTGTGAAGGCAGCGTCTTCCGGGATTGTCGGATCCGGTCAAGACTTCCGACCACGCTGAACGTGCGATATCAAAGCGCCACGTATCGTCGAAACGGCCGCTGCTGGTGAAGCCGGCGAATGTAACGAGGTCTCGAGACGCCGGGTCGTATACCGCCGCAACTCCATAGCGATCGTTGGGCTCAGCCTCCGTGGTTGGAATCAACTCGGTCCACGATTCAGTGCGCAGATCGAAGGCCCACACATCCTTGAAGAACGCGTTTCCC
>DATKEJ010000130.1:0-4976 GCA_035512315.1 Rhodothermales bacterium
TGGACCAGCGCACGCCCCGCCTCGTCCTTGACGCCACGGCCGGCCGCAACGACGACGTCGGCTTCCGAAAGGTCGACCGTGTTTCCGGTGCTCTCGAGTTTTTCGACGAGCTCGGCGACGTTGGTGAACTTCGTTGGGACGGCAAGTAGGTTCTGTGCCGCATCCTTCGGACTTTCCGATGCGGCGTATGCGCCAGATCGGACGGATACGATCGCGGGTCGGGCCGCGACCCTCAGCGAGGAAAGGTACTTCGAGGCGAGAACAGGTCGTTTGGCCGTCAGGTATTGTCCGTCGATATCAAAACTCGAGACGTCTGGTACGACGGCCGCATCCAGTCGAACCGCCAGGGCTCCAATCAGGTCCTTCGTTTCCTCGGTCGACGCCATCACCACCACTTCGGCGCTTGTCTCCCTGGCACAGGCACTCAGGCAGTCAAGAAGCCATGCCGAACGATGCTTTTCGTCGGCGCCCTCAGACATGACGACGATTCGATCCGCACCGTATCGTGCGGCGGTCGAGGCGTACGTCGGGCCGTCGGGGTCGATCAATGCCGCGACCACTTCATGTTCGTTCCTGCGGGCAACCTCCCGGGACCGGCTGAGGGACTCGAGTGACGACCGCTTGATCTTGTCGTCTTGGATGGACAGGTACGCGAGGATGACCGGCATTGAACGAAACCTGATTGGTTAGATTACTCGAGCTTCCGACTCGAGAGCATCGACAAGCTGCCTGACCATGTCCGGAGGCTCTCCAGGGATCATCCTCGCACCCGATCGCGTCGGTGGGGCTTCCTCTCCGATCACGACGTTAGCAAGCGAAGCCGCGTGCGCCAGCTCGTCCTCAAGGCCGAGTGATGCGAGCCGAACCTGCTCCATCGTCTTCTTTTTCGCCATCATAATGCCCTTGAGCGACGGTATCCGGGGATTGTTCATGTCGTTCGAGCATGTCACGAGGCATGGGCTCGGGAGCCGGACGATCTCCCTCCCGGTGTCGGCCTGTTTCGTCACGACGAGATTGCCGGATTCGATGCTCATTGCAACGGCATTCGTCGTGTAGGGGAGGCCGAGCATGGCGGCCAGCATGCTGCCCGTCAGACCCGCGTCCGTATCCTGCGACTGCTTGCCGCAGGCGATCACGTCGAAATTCTTTGTCTTGAGATGTGCCGCCAGGATCGTCGCGACCGCCCGCGAATCGAGCTGATGGGTCGAGTCCGTGACGATGTGCGTCCCGTTGTCGGCGCCCATGGCAAGCGCCTTGCGTATCGCCTCCGAAGCGCGTTCGGATCCGATCAGGACGACGTCGATTTCCCCTCCGTGCGTCTCGCGCAGGACGAGACACGCCTCCAGTGCCGAGGCATCGTACGCGTTCAACACCATCCGGTCAGTGTCCTGGATGATGCGATTGTTTTCCAACCGGGTAGGGGCAGCTACGTCGGGTACCTGCTTGATGCAAACGATGAATCGCATAGACGTCGGCGAAACGCTGTCCTGTACGGTGCGCAATTCGTAACTTCTGCACCTGCCAGACTTGGCGCGAGAACTTACGAACCATACGCAGAGCTTCAAACGAAATTTCCCGCGAAGAGGAGACGCTGCAGCGGCCGCGACGGGGCATGAGGAGGCGACTAATGAAAGGACGGCTGATGCTGTGCGCGATGCTCATCGGAGCAGCGGGTGCGTCGTGGAGTGTGCGGGCGCAAGATCTGGGCCCGAGGTTCGGCCTCGGTGTAGGATTGGTTGCGAACCCGACGGACGACGACCTTGCCAGGGACGACGTCGGGCTGGCAGTTCGCGGCCGGATCTCGAAACCGCTCAACAGCGATGTTTCCCTCGCCGGAACCGTTGGTTTCTACGCGTTCACTTTCAACGGTACGGAGGCTGCAGATTACATTCTGAATCCTGAGGTTTCTGCGATCGTCACCCTGGATGGCAAGGAGCGATTTCCTTACTTGCTTGTCGGCATGGGGGGCCTGTTCCCGACCGACGGAGACGAGGAGGCACGGTTCGAGGCCCATGCGGGTTACGGACTGGTATGGCCGCTCACGAGCGTATCGGTCTTTCTCGAAGTCACACCCATTCTGGCGTTCCAGCCTTCCGGGATCACATTTGTCATCCCGATCGCCATCGGCATGATTTTCTAAGTGACTCGCGCGCGCATCCGGCTGAGGATTCGAGAGAGTTCGTCTGCGACAACGTCCATGTCCCCCAGCGTGTTCGAAACTCCGACCGAGAATCGGATCGTGGCCTGAGCCGCGGCTTCCGGAACGCCCATTGCAAGCAGCACGTGGCTCGGCTCGACGGCGCCGCTGGTGCATGCGGAACCGCTGGACGTTTGGATTCCAGCCACGTCGAGGTTGAGGAGGAGCATCTCGCCGTCGACCTCCGCACCCCCGGCCGGGGGAAAAGAGACATTCAGGATATGGGGTGCACTGTCCTCCGGCGTATTGACGATGAACTCGCCGGAACACATGCCTTCGATGTTTCTGCCGAGCCTTCGTTTGAGTGCGGAGTAGTGGTGGACGCGGCCGGTTCTCTCCTGCACGGCAAGATCGAGCGCGGCCGCCATGCCGACGATGGCGCTGACATTTTCAGTTCCTCCCCGACGCCGGCGCTCCTGCGATCCGCCTCGAACGAACGGGGTTAACTCAAGGGCGCCTCCGCGGACGAAAAGGACGCCGACGCCTTTCGGTCCATAGATCTTGTGGGCGGAGACGGTCATCAGGTCGACGCCGAGGCCGTCGACGTTCAAGTCGGCCCATCCCATGGCCTGCACGCAGTCGGAATGCAGGAGGGCGCCACGTTCTCGACACAGCGCGCTCAGTTGGCGAATCGGGCTGAGGGCGCCGGTCTCGTTGTTTGTGTGCATGGCCGAGACTGCTGAAATCGACTCGGCGCTCACTTCAAGTAGATCGATCGGAAACGTACCGTTTCGCGTGGGGTGCGCGAGGAGAACATCGACGCCGGTGTCGTGAATCGCTCTCAGTGGCTCGAGAATCGATTCGTGTTCGGTGAGTGCGGCGGCGAGAGTGCCGCCCGTTTGTCGCGAGAGTGCCCATAGCGCGAGGTTATTGGCCTCCGTGCCGCCGCTGGTAAAGACAATCTCGCCGGGCTCCGCTCCAAGATGGGCGGCGATCCTTTCGCGGGCATCCTCGACCGCGAATCTCGCCCGACGCCCGGGTCCGTGTGGGGATGACGCGTTCCCGTACTCTTCCCGCAAATAGGGCAGCATGGCCTCGAACACGCGCGGATCGAGCGGCGTCGTGGCCGCATGATCGAGGTATATGGATCGGGAATCACTCATGCATTTTAACGTAACATGTAAGGGCGAATGATGACTCGCCCTTACGCCCCTACGCCGCGCACGTACCAACGAAACATATAGGAATTGGTGCCGCCGGGTCGGTATAATATCCGCCCAGTTCCTATTCTCCGAACATCTCTTAGCAGGGCTCGACCGGGCGGAGGTCAAGACGTGGAAAAGCTCGTTATCGAAGGACCTGGGACGCTGAAGGGCAGTTTGCCGGTCAGCGGATCCAAAAATACCGCGCTGATGTTGATGGCGGGCGCGATGCTGGCCGAGGGAAGAAGCCGTATTCGCAACGTGCCGCGGCTTCGGGATATCAGCACGTTCTCCCAAGTATTGCGGGTCGCCGGTGCGGAGGTCGTGCTGTCCGACGATGAGCCCGCGGTCGACATCGACGCATCCAACATCACATCGTACGAGGCGCCCTACGAGCTCGTCAAGAAGATGCGGGCGTCGTTTTACATGCTCGGTGCGCTCCTTGGACGGTTTGGCAGGGCCCGCGTGTCCCTTCCTGGAGGTTGCGCGTGGGGTCCCCGACCTGTCGATCTCCACCTGAAGGGAATGGAGGCGCTCGGGGCCGAGATCACTCTCGACGAGGGGTACGTGGTCGCCAGGGCTCCCGGGGGGCGTCTCAATGGGGGCAGGTTCAGGTTCGAGAAGTCGACCGTCGGCGCAACGGCGAACCTCATGCTCGCCGCATCGCTCGCAAAAGGAACGACCCACCTCGACAACGTGGCGATCGAGCCCGACGTCATCGAACTCGGCAATGCCCTCCGCAAAATGGGTGCGAAGGTCGAGGGGTTGGGCAGCCACAGCATCGAGATCGAGGGCGTCGATCGGCTTGAACCGGCCGTGATCGAAAATTGTCCGGACCGGATCGAGCTTGGCACGTTCCTGATTGCGGCTGCAATTTCGGGCCGTCCCGGCGATCGAGTCGCGGTGACCGGCGGAAGAGCCGACCATCTCGGTGAAACATTCCTCACGGCCCTGACCGATACAGGGACGGGCATCGAGGTAGGCGACGACACGATCTTCGTGACGCCGTCGGAGCGCCTCAGGCCCGTTTCAATCGTAACCGGAGTGTATCCCGGTTTTCCGACGGATCTCCAGGCTCAGTGGGTCATTCTACTGACGCAGGCGGAAGGAGATGCCACGGTCAGAGATCCGATCTATCCTGACCGGTTCGCGCACATTCCCGAGCTGGTTCGACTCGGCGCGAAGGCCTCAGTGGATGGCGACACGGTATCGATCAAAGGCCGCACCCGCCTGACCGGGGCTCAGGTCATGAGCACGGATCTGCGCGCATCCGTCTCGCTCGTTCTGGCGGGAATGGTAGCCGGCGGCACTACGGAGGTTTTACGCATCTACCACCTCGACAGGGGCTACGAGCAGATCGAGTTGAAGCTTCGGGATGCAGGCATCGACATACGACGCGAGCCGTATGACGAGTTCGCTCAGCCCGTCCCGCATATTATTTGACGGTTCGAATTTCCGAAGAAAAGGCCGCGCGGTTAGAACGCGTGTCTCCCGCTCAACGTAACTTCCCGCCCGCTTGGAAGTCGAGTTTCGTCCCGAGCGGAAAGCCGGGTGCGACCTTGCATCGAATCGCGGCCGCTCCACCGTTTTTAACCAGTTAGGCCCCATATGCCTGCCCTTCAGGCGCCAAGAAAAAT
>DATKEJ010000131.1:0-10406 GCA_035512315.1 Rhodothermales bacterium
AGCCACCGTTTGGCTCCAGCCGCGTTTCCGGTAGAAGATTAAAGATAACAATAAGAGAGGGAGTTCGTTGCGGGGATTTTTAAAGAACGCGGCTAGCGCCGTTCGAGGTTCGAAGTTCGAGGTTCGAGGTCCAATTTCAATAAGGTTGCGGCGGGCGAGAGGTTATGAAATGGCCCCCTAAAGTGTCTTATTACAAATTATCCAAAACAGTTTTATGGCCTCAATACATCAACTCGAAGATCTGCAGTGTTATCAACTCGGTCTCACGCTTGCGGTCGAGATCGACGGCGTGGCTCGGACCTTTCGGAGCAAGGACAACTACCCACTGTGCAACCAGATCCGTCGTGCAAGCATCAGCGTTCCGGCCAATATAGCCGAGGGATTCGGTCGCTCTACGTCGAAGGAGTTCGCCAGGTTCGTTGAGATTTCCCGCGGCTCGGGCTACGAGGTTCAAACCCTACTCGTCATAGGTCACAGGCTGGGTTACCTCAGCGACGAAGAGTTTGCTCCCAGACGAGATACCGTGTCACGCACTCTGGGAAAGCTCACCGGCTTTCACAAATACCTTCGACATTCCAAGGCGCCGTATCTGCCCTGAAGTGGGATCACCCGATCGGACGAACCTCGAACTCCGAACCTCGAACTCCGAACCTCGAACCTCGAACCTCGGACTAGCGTACGATTGCAACCTTCCCAACCCCCGCCCCCTCATCATTGAGCCCCAGTCCGATGACGAGGTACACGCCCGACGGTACGTACTCGCCGTTGAGGTCGCGGCCGTCCCAGCGGACGCGACCGCCCCGGCCGGCGAGACGCGCGACCAGGGTACCGTCGGCGGTAGTGATCCGGACGTCGGTTTCTGCCACGAGTCCCTCGATAAAAACGGGGGGAAGTGAACCGTCCCCATTCGCCCGAACAGGATTCGGAAATATGAACAGGTCATCAGCATCCGTCGCCGGCTCGACGGGGTCGCCCTCAAAGCTGAGCAGACCTCTGTCCGTCGCGAAGTAGACCCTTCCGTCTCTGTTGTTCACGGCGACGGCCACCACTTCATTCGAGAACAGGGGCGAATTGTCGGCCGTGAAATGCTCCAGAACCACTGTGCCCTCGGAGTCGATGAGCCACGCGCCCGTCGTTGAAGCGATCCACTTCTGGTCGGCGGCGTCGACGGCAATGTCGTTCACGAACAAGTCCCTGAGGAGAAACCCCGACCGGTCCTCCGCGATCGGCCACACCGGCTCGAAGGCATTCGGGTCGTGGGATATGACGAGGCTGGGAATGAAAAACACGGCGATGCCGCGCTCAGTGCCGATCCAGACACGGCCGGAACGATCCTCCGCCCAGGCGCGGACATTCTCGGAAGGAAGTCCCCTCCCCCCGCTGCCGCGGCCTCTCAAGAACTTAAGGCGGTCGTCCGTCGGGTCGTCTGGCGTGTTGGACGTACTCCATACTATCAATCCTTCCGAGCGAAGCGGGAGTATCCACTTCTGGTCGAAGCCGTCGACGAAGATCCGATTGTAGCTAATGGCGGAAGGCAGGCCATCGCCGCGTAGCGCGGGAAGCGCGAACCACGTCCCATCGGCCAGCCGGCCATTGAGGGGGGTCCCGACGAACTCGTTGATCATCCAAACCGTGCCGTCGTTCTCGCTTCCAATGCCGCGAACTCGGATGTAACCGTTCGTTCCCGGGGCGGCCCGAAGCGACGAGTTGTTTTCAACGAATACCTCTACGGCATCGTCCTCGCCGACCCTCGCCGCGCCGAAGCCTTCCGATCCGACCCAGACTGAGCCGTCGTCGTCTGCATGAATGAAGTCGTACGTGTTTCTACCTTCGAGCTCGGGAACGAATCGATCCGCAAACGACGACCACTGCCCGTCTGCAAGTCGATAGAAACCCGTGCCGGTTCCGGAGGTCCCGGACGCCCAGAGTGCCCCCTCCCGGTCGACGACGAGATCGGTGAAGAGCCCGAAGAGAGGCCCATCGGGCAACACCCTGTCGGAGCTCACGAAATTGCCGGGCGTGTTCTGAATTCCTTCAAGCCCGAGTAACCCTTCCACTCTATCCGCGAGCCAGAGCTTTCCGGATACGTCCGCGACAACGGATGACGGCCTGACGTACGGCACTTCCTCCGATCCGTCTCCATACGCCACGAATACGCGACTGATCTGGAGTTGATCATCCACGATGACGATTGAGAACGGTTCGACTGCGACGGCGAAGTTGCCCCAGCGCTGGAGGTCTGTAACCGGATCGCCGGCTACTCCGAGCTTCAGCCACTCCAGGCTAGAGCCGAGAAAATACGCGTCGAGAACTGTCCCGGCCAGCACACTTCCTGCGAACGATGCAAGCGAACGCACGTCGTTCTGCGGGAGATTGTCCTCGATAGTCCAGACGGCCGGTTCGCGCAGGTTGACGGCCGTGATCGGTGCTCGCGCCAACCCTTCGAGCGTAGCGACCCAAATCTGCATGTCGCCGTTGGGCGAGGGAGCCGTGAGCACGTCATTCGCCCTGGCGCCGGAACTGAGCGACCCCAGCTTCGAGAAGGAGTCGCGCACCTCGAGCCGGACGGGATCGAAGAGCACGAGGCCGAAGTCCGTGGCGACATAGACGGTGTCGCCGAAGACCCGCATCCGGTTTATTCCTCTCGCGGAGAACTGGTCTGCGCGCCGAATGTCGAGAAACGTACTGACGGTTCGAGTCGCGACGTCGATTCGATCGAGGACGCCGTCGCCATAGCCGACCCAAACGGCGTCCCGGGTTTCATCGAATGCAATGGCCCGCGCGTCGATCCCGTACAGGCCGCTGGCCGTGGTGTACGTCTCGATGGCGCCATCCTCCAGCCGATAGGAGAAGACTCCTCCGGAGGTAGCGGCCCAGACCGCCTCGTCTGATGCAGCGAGGGCGTGTACGGTACGAAAGGGCGTATGCGACTGCCATCGCGCGAGATCCTGCCCGTTGACCGGCTGAAACGCGAGGAAGCTCAAAGAAGCCCCCAGGAGCATGACTAAGATTGCTATGAGATTCGTATTGTTTGAGCGACGGGACGCCATTTCGCCGTTTCGGTGATGGCCTGACGAATGCAAAGCCGGTAGAACGACGCCGGCACGGTATCGTTTCGCGCGGTTCTCGAGGTAAACTATTTGTGCAATGAGCGAATCCGAAAGTCGAATGTGGAGCCCCTGGCGGTCTGAACATATGAAGCGATTCATCGATCGCCACCGACCCAGCGACGACCTGACAGGTCTCTTCGAGTTGATTGGAAAGTCTGACAACGACGAGGAGCACCTCGTGGTATGGAGGGGGAAAACCGCATTCGTCCTGATGAATCTTTTTCCCTACAACAACGGACACCTGCTCATTGCGCCATACCGAAAAGTGGCTCACTACGTCGATTTGACGGAGGAGGAGCGCCATGAGCTGGCCGACGTAGTGGCGTTGTGCCAGAAGTGGCTCGACGAGACTTTGTCGCCTGAAGGTTTCAACGTCGGGATGAACGTCGGCAAAGCCAGCGGGGCGGGGATCCCGGGCCATTTGCACGTGCACGTGGTACCCCGCTGGAGCGGAGACACGAACTTCATGCCCACCGTTGCGGACGTGAAAGTGGTCCCCCAATCGATCCAGGACACGTACGCGCGACTCCGTGCAGCGGCAGGAGGCTGAGGAGCGGCCGGATCAGCTGAACGACGATTCCTGCTTTTCCTTCAACGCCGTCAGCGCGCGACCCACGGAGAGCTGTACATCCTCGACGGACGATTCGCGCGCCCGCGCCAGTTCCCGCAACGAATACCCGTCGACCACATAGAGCATGTAGTTAAGACTATCGTCGGTGTCGATGCCCTTGATCTCGGAGAGGCTTCCGTTGCTCTTCACGCGCTCTGGGTCTATCGCGAAACCTGTGACGCCGTTCTCCTTTCGATAAGCCATCGCCTCGACATAGGTATCGTGAACGAGTCGCAGATCGAGAGGCTCAAACGCGTCGAGATCATCGCGGCCCTCCCAAAGACGTTGAAACGTCAACCGGATTACGATTCCGGCTGCATCCCGGTCCTTCGTCAGTCGGTACGCGAGTGGATATAGCTTGGCGTAATTCGACTTGAAAAGCCGCTTCAAAGTCGCGATGTCGCCTTGGCGCAACCGCTCTACGGATCGAGGATCTTGCATAATCAGTTCAGTAAACCTTCGAGAAGGTACGGATTACATACGTCTCCGAATCCGTGCTTAATCCCTCGAAGTACGATTTTCGTATTATGGTCGCAGTACCTTCGCGCTGCCTCCACACCGTTTCGAGCGGCATGATAACAGAAGACGAGACCGTACGATCTGACGTCGATCCGTCCCTTCTCGCCAAACCCGACCACGGCCACGGTGACGTCTCATCGTCTGCGGGTCGGCGCGCTGGAATATCCATCGTTCTCAGCCTCCTCGTTCTCCTGATTATCGGGTGGCTTACCTGGGAGCCGGGCACCCTCGATCTCGTCCTGCGCGTGGTGAGCCTGTGGTTCATTTTAGCTGCCGTCGGACTGCTGGTGCTGCGCGTCTTTATCGGAGGTTATCGGCTCCGGTACATTTCTCACGGCCAGCTCAGCTACAGTTCCGCGGTCCGCGGGCAGGTGATATGGGATTTCGCATCGAGCGTCACTCCGTCGATTATTGGAGGTGCGCCTGTCGCAGCGATTCTCATGGCGCGGGATGACACCAGGCCTGTTGGAGAGATTACGGCGGTCATGCTTTTCGCGATGCTGATGGATCAGATCTGGTTCGCGGTCGCGGTCTTTCTGCTCCTTCTGGCGTCGGTTTTCGTCGACGTGTTTCCGAACGCCCTCGGGGCGGTTGGAGAGGGTTTCATGACCGCCTATTTCGTCGGGATGATGTTCTGGGCCGGCGGATTCGCCTATTCCACACTCGTCAGACCCGAGCTACTGCAGGCCGTCGTTCGATGGGTCTTCCGAGTGCGCTGGCTTGAGCGATTCAGGCACCGCGTCGACGGCGAGCTGGCCAACTGGACGGAACAGGCGCGCTTCCTCAGGGCTCAACCTGTCCGATTCTATCTCGTTGGACTCATATTCGCGGCCATTGCCTGGATCTTCCGATACCTGGTCCTCTATCTCATCGTGCTCAGCGTCCACCAAATACCGGATGCGTTACAGTTCATAATGAGAACAATGGCAATGCTCCACCTCGCACTCATTCTGCCAACGCCAGGCGGTTCGGGCGGAATCGAAGGCATGTACGCCCTGTTTTTCACCGAGCCGCTGATTCCAAAGGCCTTTCTCGCACCGACGCTCCTGGTTTGGCGATTCCTCTCTTACTACCTGACGCTAGCGGTCGGGCTGGTGATCACTACCCAACTTCTTGACAGACGCAAGCGACACCGCGTTGTCGCGGCTGCCGACGGGGCAGAACCGACGGGGAATTCAGTGAATGGTGAGTCGGCGGGCTAGCTATGGAAGAGGAATTCGCGGGAAAGCTAGAGGCCGTTTCCAGGTACGACTTCCGTAATGTCTGTCCCGCTGTACATTTTGGCACCGCCAGTGACCGATACGCGGGATGGATCGGTCAGATATACGGTCCGCATTGGGAGTCCAAAGTACAGAAGCGGCGCAAGCGGCTTGGCGGAAAGTCGTATGTCGAGTCCGTTGTGCCTACCGAGGCCGTGTCGGAGTATTTCGAACACTTCTCGGTACTGGAAATCGATTTCACTTTTTACCGGCCCTTGATCGAATCCGGTGAAACGGGCATCAATTTCCGGGCACTCGAAAAGTACGTGGAGCATGCTCCTCCTTCAGCGCGTTTTCTCGTCAAGGCGCCACAGGTCTTCTGTTCGCCAAGCCTCCCTGGGCGTGGGGCCAATCCCGACTACTTGAACCGAGGCGAGTACGATGCGACCTTCGGCAGACCGTTGGATCAGGTTCTCGGACCACAACTCCGGGGCGTCATTTTCGAACAGGGATACATTCCGCAGCGGGAGTCCCCATCCAGCGAACGTCACGTCGACGAGTTGGAGCGGTTCTGCAGTGCGGCCCGGTTCGGCCACACCATCCACTTCGAGGTTCGGTCGTCCCATCTGCTCACTCCGCTGTTCTTCGACTGGCTGGCGTCGACGGGGCACGGGTACGTATTCAGTCACTGGACATGGCTCCCGTCGATCAAGAATCAATGGCTTGCCGCGGGCGGTTTTTCGTCAGCCGACGGAAAGGCAGTGCTCCGCCTGCTCACGCCCCGCAAAATGACCTACGCGAAGGCGTACGATCTTGCGCATCCGTTCGACAAGACGGTACCGGAACTGAGCGAGGCGCCGGGCTCCAAAGCGATGATAGAAGAGACGGTCGCTTTAGCTGGGAAGGCTATCGAAAGCGGCCATCAACTGAACGTCATCGTGAATAACAGGGCCTGGGGAAGCGGCCCGGAGTTAGCTGTGGCGGTCAGCAACAGACTGCTGGAGTACCTTCGCAAGCGCCCGAAATAGCCGGTCACACAGTCGGTGAAGTGGCGGCTGAAGGGTGCTTCGGATCAAACGGTTCGTGCTTAGTGCCCACGAACCGGAGGCCGACCGTCAACAGGCCTATTCCTACCAACAGACATAGCCACCATGGGAGACCGTATGCCGCCGGGATGGTGCCAAAAACCACTCCCACCAGCCCGACCACCACTGCGTATGGAAGCTGAGTCCGAACGTGGTCGATGTGATCGCACCCTGATGCCATGGACGAGAGGATCGTGGTATCTGAAATGGGTGAACAGTGGTCGCCCCAGACGGCGCCGGCCAGTACAGCTGAGACGGACGAATAGAGAATGTGATAATCTGCCGGCTGGGAGGTCGTCATCCCCTGGATCTCCATGACTGCCCACGCGACCGGCACGACCAGCGGCATCACGATGCCCATCACACCCCAACTCGATCCGGTCGCAAACGCCGTCAAAGCCGACAGCACGAACACGAGGGCTGGAAGCCACTCGGCCTGCAAAGTGTCACCAAGAATCGATACGAGATACGGGCCGGTCTGCAGCACGGTATCGACACTGGCTAGCGACCAGGCAAGAACGAGGATGATTATTGCGAGCATCATTGACTTCAAGCCCGCGTACCACGCCTCCACGATCTGCTCGAGCGTGAGAAGGCGCTGGACCAAAGAAAGGAACGCCGCCGAAAGCACACCGAAAAGCGAGGCCCAGACAAGGGCCTTGTAGGAGTCGCCCGCCCCGATGATGTCCCGGAGCCCGGCATCCGCTCCGCTCGCCTGAACGCCGGTGACGTAGATGCCGGTGAGCGTGCCGAGAACGAGGACGAGGACCGGCACAACCGCGTTCGTAGCCCGTAGCGGTGCGTCGGGTCGGGGCTTGAGCGGACCGGCTTCCTCGACCGACTCGCCCGTATGCGCACCAGGCGCCGATACCAGGCCGTGCTTCCTTGCCCTGGTTTCGGCCCTGAGCATCGGTCCGAAATCCCGCCCGGTGGCCGAGACGAGCAATACGAAGAAAATTGCCAGCAGCGGATAATAGCTGTAGGCGATCGAGTTCAGAAAAATCGAGTAGGCCGACTCCGAATACGCGTCGATGTCCTTCACCGCGGAATCAATCAGACCTATCTCGAATCCTATCCACGTCGTGACCAGCGCGATCGCGGCGACCGGCGCTGCGGTCGAATCGACGATGTACGCGAGCTTCTCGCGCGAAATGCGGAGGCGGTCTGTGACGGGCCGCATCGTGTTTCCTACGATCAGCGTATTGGCGTAGTCGTCGAAGAAAATAGCAAGGCCGAGAAAGCTCGTAGCCAGCTGGCCGCGGTTGGGCGATTTGGCCCAGCGAACGACATGCCGGACGATTCCGAGCGTACCGCCGTTCGCCGAGATGATTCCAACCATACCGCCTATCATCAATGAGAACAAGATGATAGCAACATGACTGCCATCCGTCATTGCGCCCACTACGTACACCTGGACGGTATCCAGTGTCCCGTACCAGAGGCCCGGCAGCGTTCCTCCGTAAGTCAGCCAGCCGCCGACCAGGATACCCAGGAATATCGAGGGCACCACCTGGCGGAAGATGAGCGCCAAAGCGATGGCGACGAACGCGGGCAAGAGGGAAAACCACCCCGGAATGACGCGGACCTCTTTGCGAGCGACCTCCTGGCCGTTGACGAACGCGGCGACGTCACTCGTCCCCCACTCCTCCAGAGTGACCTTCAAGCCGGCGGAACCATCAACCGCCTGCCCCTCCACTTTTGCGCTGCCGGCCGTGACAGACACGTCGGTCACTCCGGACGAGTCGGGAGCCACACCGGTAAACGCGACCTCGAACGGAACGCCTGTCAGCGCGATATCCGGGAGTGAGGCCTGACGTGATTGAGCCGTCGATGTCGAAGCGAGCAGGCCCAGGAGAAGTGCCGCTAGAGCGAGCGTCTGGCGCATGAGGGATATAGTCGTAGTGGATTGGCCGCCGTGAAACTAAGGAACATGCGAAAAAACGACGTCGATCCAAACCGGAAAGTGATCGTGGAGCGCCTCCTCTCGAACCGTGGTGTGTCTGTGAACTCCGCCGTCGACGATCTGGAGATCCGCAGATGGCAGTACGTAATCAACGCGCAGCCCCCACCAAGCCGTGTCATCGCCATCCAGGTCTTCGACCATCTGATCAGCCGTAGGCGTAAAGCTTCCGTTCACCTTGGGATTGTCGAGCAAATACTTCTTGACAGGATTGTCATAGGCACTTCCTTCATCCACATCGGCGTTCAGATCTCCGACAATTACAAACGAGGCTCCACTCGCCAATCCACCTCTCCTTCCCTGATCGTCGACGATGAATGAACTGTCAGAGAGATACTCATTCCAGAAACGGATCTCGTCGTGGTTGCGGTATTGATTCCGTTTTTCGGGGCCGTCGAAGGCTGGAGGGGTCGGGTGGCTGGCAAGAATGTGCAGCAGTCTGCCCGCGCCGACCTCGACAGGAACGTCCCAATGGCTCTTGGAGCTGAGGCGAAACGCGTCCCATTCCTGCGACGAATACCACGGCTCGTTGTCCGGCGGATTGACGGGAAGTAGCGCTTGGGGGAGATCCTTCCAGAGGAAGTTGCGAAAGCTTCGAACGCTGTCATCGACGATGGAGAACTGGTCCTTCACGAGCAGCGCCATCGCGTACTGGCCCGGAAACATCCCGAAGCCGTAAGCATCGTTGCCGTACGCGCGTCCCTCCGGCGTCTGTGGTCCTGGAGATCCGTCAGGATCGCCATCCGGAATGGGTGGAACGGTTCGAACCGTATCGCCGTCGTTGTTCAGGTCGAAGCCGCTCGGGAGGCCGGTATTACTCGGAAGCATGAATGCTCGATAACCGCCTTTTTCGGGGCTGAGCTCGGCCAGGTAGCGGCCAACGAATCGTTGCGCGTTCAGTCCCTCCGGCTGGCCTGACTGCGCCCAGGGATCACCTTCCTGATCATACTGCATCTCGTTGATCAGGATGATGTCGGGGTCGATCTCTCGGATCTCTGATGCAATTTTTCGGAGCCGCGGATGATCGGCCTGCAGCAGGTCGACCGTTCTGACGTCCTCGACGTTAAACGTGGCCACGCGTATCGTCAAAGGCGTGCCGGTTTCTTTCATCTGGCGGCAGCCGACGAGGATCAACAACACGACAGGAACGGCGATCAGTACGCAGCGCATAGTCCAAGCATTGGGTCGAATCGGGGACCCAATGATACAGGCAAGGAGTCAGAGTCGCTATCTTTGGCAGTTGCAAAATCCACCACCTTCAACACTCAATTCAGTCACGACATGTTCGAATTGATCTCACAACCATGGCCGTGGTACGTAGCCGGGCCACTTATCGGTCTCGTGGTACCCTCACTTCTGCTCGCGGGCGGCAGGTGCTTCGGGGTCTCCGACAATTACCGAACGATCTGCGCGGCGGTATTGCCCGCTCGCGTCGAGTTTTTCAAGTACGACTGGCGCGAAGCGGGCACGTGGAATCTCATGTTCGCTGCCGGCATCGTCATCGGAGGCGCAATCGCGACTTTCGTCCTGAATGACGGGTCCGACGTGGCCATCTCCGCGGCTACGGCCGAAGACCTGGCCGCACTGGGTATCAGCGATTTCACCGGTCTCGTCCCCAGCGATCTCTTCTCCTGGTCGGCTCTTTCGTCACCCGTCGGTTTCATTAGTCTCGTCATAGGAGGCTTTCTCGTGGGCTTCGGCTCCCGGTATGCAGGCGGCTGCACGTCCGGACACGGGATATCGGGCCTCTCCGACTTGCAGTTACCGTCCCTGGTCGCCGTTATCGGCTTCTTCGTGGGCGGGCTCTTCGTCACGTATCTGATCCTTCCGATTCTGTTCTAACGACTTGAGTTATGGAAAGCACTATTGAAATGGAAAGCGCTATTGAAGAGCCGGCTGCGACTGCGACGTCCAAACGGCAGG
>DATKEJ010000132.1:0-2431 GCA_035512315.1 Rhodothermales bacterium
AGTAGCCAAGCACATCTGACGGATTGACGGCACTTCGCAGGCTCGGGAAGTTCGGATTCAGAGCGACGATCGACTGTGTGTTGATGCCCTCTGTAGAGAACTCCATGATGGTGTTGTGGGGGAGGACGGTCGTTGTCGTCAGGTTGACCGGTCCGCGCCTGGAAACGTAGATACGGTTATCGTGCAACGTGGCAATGCCGGTGAACTCGACCTCTTGGTCTGTGCTGATGGGGTCCCGCCGGTTGAACTTCCGCGAATCGTCGTCGAACGGGTGCCAGATAATCTGCTCCAGCGTGGGTGCGCCTGTGGAGAGGCCCGAGTAGTGATAGATGACCGGCAGGTTCCAGGTCTGTCCATCCAATGTGGTGTCGCGTTTGGCCGTCACGTAAATGCGGAGTCTCCGATCCTGCGCGACCGAGGTTGCATCGAGCAGAGGGATGAGGGCTTGTGGGCGTCCCGCGAGATCAAGTACGTGCAAGCCGCGATCGTCGACGACGTAAATGAACTGATCGAATCCGACGAACACGTCGACAGGGTTCGAGAACGCGCCGTCGAAGCCGTTGACGAAGAAGGGCGAAAGGGGCACGTATCCCACGTCCTCGAGAAGACTCGGATCGATACGCCCCTCCTCAAAGATCTCCTCTGTCGTGGTGTCCTCCTTTTCGCCGAAAAGGTCGGCGCAGCCGGCGACTCCCATAGAAACCGAGACCGCGAGTGCGACCGCGGCCAACCCGCGCAAGCGAGAACGTGTTTTAGAGAAGTAGGTCTGAACTCGGTTCAGCATGGTTTCAAAGTCCTACGTCAAGTCCGATGCGATGGACCGATCCCAGCCGCTCGAGTTGATTGAATCCGTAATCGAATCGAACGTCGGGGCCGATTCCCGGAAGAAGCAGGCCGAACCCGAAACTTGGTACCTCTGCCTCTTCCACCCCGAAACGATAGCCAGTTCGAAGCGCCAGGAGACGGTTCCAGAGATACTCGACGCCGATATTGTAGCTCTCGGCGTTATCGTTGGGATTGTTGAGCTGCACGGACAGAAGAAGCGATTTGTCGCCCCCGGATCGGTGAAAGACGTCATACGCAATTCCCATGAGGAATGTCGTCGCGGGGGTCATCGACTCAAAATTGTCTTCGATTCGGACTCCTGTTTCGGAGACGACCGTCCGTTCGATCTCACCGTCGCTCGAACTGTCAAAGCCAAAGCTTCTGATCGATACGGCCATCTTCGTTCCTGTCTCACCAATTCTGTAGAAGATGCCGGCATCCAGGACGAGTGTCTTGTGGGTCACCGAGGCAATACCCTCCTCGACGTAACGGGCGGTGACACCATATGAGAACAAGTCGGTGAGCTGCTGCGCGACCGTCAAACCGAGCGAGAGGTCGATGACCTTGAATGTCTCTCCGGTTCCGAATGGCTGAAACTCGGTCGTAACCGGCATTTCGCCCGAGTCCATTGACTGAAGACTGAACCCGAGTGTCACGCCCCCAATGTCCTGGGCTGCGGCGAGGTAGTTCAACTTAACGTCTGCATGGTAGCTGGTGTGGCTGACGCCCAGGATGGTTCGGGCCCGACTCTGGGCGATGAGAGCCGGGTTCCAGAACAAGGCGCTGGCGTCTACGGCGTTCGTGGCCACGGCCTGACCCATGGCGGCAGAGCGGGCATCGACAGGGATCTTCAGAAACTGAAAGCCCGATGTGCCCGCCCGATCCCGGCCGAACGACGGAATCAACTGCGCCTCAGACGTAACCACGCTGACCGACAGCAAGAGGCACATTGACAGGACGGGAATTCGTGTCATCCTAGAAGCGGTAGGAGAAGCCGACAGTTATATGTCGTTGCGGCAGAAAACGAGCCGGATTGAACGGGGGGAGGCCGGTCGTGGTCGGGTCCTCGAATCGAGGATCGCGGACGTCGTTCGAAACGTCGTATGAGTGATCGTCACGAAGGCTCTGGAAATCGGTCGTTTCCGGATCGACGTCCGGATACGCCTCACCCGTCACGGGGTTGACGATTACGGCGTTCTGTTGATTGAAAAGATTCGTGATTTCCACTTCGAAGACGAGGGTATTCGAGAGCAATGCTATGTCGCGCTGGAACGATAAATCGAACCACCACCAGTCGGAGCCAATTTTCGAATATCGATTCGCCGGGTCGTTGTCGGGTTCGTACACGGGTCGCCAGTCTCTCTCCCCTGTAAACGGGTTCTGGGAATTGCCGCGGAAGATGACCGGTGAGTACCTGCGCCCACTCCGGTAGGTCGATGACACGTAGAAGCGGAAATGATTCAGCCCTGGGACCCCAAGGAGCGGGGCGTCACGGCGGGTGAAGGTCACGTTGGCCTTTGCGTCAATCGGGCGGTCCCAAGCGAGCGGCGTCTCGAACGTGTTGTCGGCGTCCCCACGTTGCAAAAACTCCGCCAGGGCATCGTTG
>DATKEJ010000133.1:0-4925 GCA_035512315.1 Rhodothermales bacterium
TTCATGATCCGGTGGTGACCTCCGGCTGGGACGGGTCCTTTGATCTCATCGTACTGAAGGATGCAATCGAGCACATTCACGAGAAGGCGAACTTGCTGCGGAAGCTGGCGAGCTTTCTGAAGTCGTCGGGATTCGTGTTTCTGGGATTTCCCCCGTGGCGAATGCCGTTCGGCGGCCACCAGCAGATCACACGGAGCCGGCTCGGCCGTATTCCTTACTACCACCTTCTGCCGCGGTCTGCGTATCACAGGGTGTTGCGCCTGTTGGGTGAACCCAACCAAACGATCGAGGAGCTTCTGGAGATTAGAGATACGCGGATCTCAATTGCGGACTTCGAGGACCTGGTTCGTAAGTGTGATTTCGGAGTGGCCAAGCGACAGCTGTACCTCGTCAACCCCATCTACCGGCAGAAATTCGGGCTTCGCCCGCGACCGCAGATCGCGATCTTTGAAGCGATTCCAGGCGTTCGAGACTTTGTAACAACCACGTGCTATTATCTGATTCAGCCTCTCAGCGGATATTCGAATGAGTGATTCGTCGAAGTCGGATTCAAAATCTCTGGTTTCCAACCTCGTCACTGCCGCCCGGGAATTCTCGGTTAGCACGGGCAGGGGGCCCGAGCGCGACGGCTCGTCAAAAGGAATCGCGATATTTTTGTCCGTCGTCGCCTCCATACTGATCTGGTTCATGATCAGTATGCGCGAGTCTTATTCGGTCGTCCGCGACTTCCCCACGACGGTCGTCAACATCCCGCCCGACAGGGCGCTGAGAGCGTCTCCTCCCGCTGCGGTACGAGTACAGCTCGAAGGTAGAGGCTGGCAGCTGCTGAAGCTTGTGACATCGACTCAGGCGATTCGGCTCGACGCGTCGTCCTCAACGGTCGACCTCTACCGGGCGACGGCGGAGAGTCTGCCCTCGGACGTTCGACCGCAAAGCGTCAGTCCTCCCGAGATCCGTTTACGGATGGAAGAACGATCGTCCCGCCGGGTGCCCGTAGAGCTGGTGGTGGATATTCAAACCGTTCCGCCGTACGATCTCGTTCAGAACATGCGTGCGTTACCGGACTCGGTGGCTATTTCAGGAGCGGCCTCCATCATTTCGAGTTTGGACCGGTGGAAGACCGAGCGGTTCGTCCGGAAGGAGGTTAAGGAATCTTTCACGGCTTACGTGCCTCTATCAGATACTCTTTCCGGGCTGATTGAACTCGACCTCTCTGTGGTGCTCCTGCGGGCGGAAGTCGCCGAGTTTACCGAGAATCGCCGACTGCTCGACGTCAAGGTGACCGGTGCGCCGTTGGCGGCCAGCCGGTTTCAGCTGATGCCTGATCGTGTGTCGGTACGCTATACCGTTCCGCTTGCCCAGTTCGAGGCCTCGGCGATCACCGATTCGTTCTACGCGACGGTGCCCTACGACGTGATCGTGGCCGATACAACGGGTCGCATTGCCCCGAGCGTTCAGATCCCGGAGAACCTGGCCATCAAAGACCTCGTCGTCGAGACACCTAGGCTGCAGTATTACGTGATACTGGAATAGCCGAGGTCAGAGGTCCGCCTTCGGGCCCTGCCGTGAGCCTGCCCCGAGCGAGCGAGCATCCAGCACTGTGAGATACTGCCCCTAATCCGAGCGACGAGGGGTCATCCCGGACTCGATCCGGGATCCAGAATCAATTCAGACTTGAAAACACAAAACGCGAAATGACCCCTGCAGGCTTATCGAGAGCCTGCCCCGAGCGAGCGCGGTCAACGCGACGTCGGACCTCGGACGTCGGACTTCGGACCTCTCAAGCGGGGTACGTCGGATCCAGGAAGTAGCTCCGCATCTGGACGATCTCTAATTCCTTCAGGCTTTTTTCTTTCCTGAGGATATCGCGCAGGGAGACGACACCAAGGATGCGTCTGCCGTCGGCGACGGGAATGTGGCGGAACTTGTTGGAATCCATCCACTGGAAGACCTCACTGGCACGGATTTTCGAATCAGCAACTATCACGTCTTTTGTCATGACGTCGCTAATCGGGGTAGTGGCTGGGTCCAGACCTTTAGAAACCACGCGCTTCACGAGATCTCGCTCAGTGAAGATGCCGCACAACTCGGTATCGTCGTCGAGAATGAGAACGGAACCAACGTTGTGTGAGTCCATAAGCTGAACCGTTTCGCGAACAGATGAGGTCGGCGTAACGAAGACGAGCGCGCGACCGGTTCGGAGCAGGTCTCCTATGCGTTCGTACATGTTTTCCTCCGCGGCGGATTAGGGGAAGTGGGGGCAAATCGATCTTACCCTCGAATCGCACGGTTGTTCACGCTTTCTCCACGAAAATCGCCGTCATCCTGACCGGAGGCCCGTCATCCCGACCGGCTGTCATCCCGACCGTAGGGAGGGAGCCCTCTCTTTGTTCCGGATGACGGGTGGGGGTCCCTCGCTACGTTCGGGATGACGGTTCCCCGGTCAACGTGATCAGCCGCCGTCGGTCGCTCTTCGATCCGGCCATGCCCTCGGGCAGCAACCTCACCTGATCCGGAATTTTGAATGACGGAAGCAAACCGGCGAGGCCCGCCCGCAGGACTTCCGCAGAGCAAAGGGGTCTTACATAGGCGATTGGTCGTGTGCCGAAACGCTCGTCGTCGACCGAAAGTACGATCGCGGCCTCCGCTAGTCCGGCGCTCACAATCGCTTCCTCGATCTCTTCTGGGTAGACGTTCTCGCCGCCTGAGATGAACCGGCTGTCGCGTCGTCCGGTCACGATGAGTCGATCACCGTCAAGACGTCCGATGTCGCCTGTAGCGAACCAGCCTTCGTCGTCGAACGGTCGTTTGAGCCCGCCGTTCGACCAGTATCCGGCGAACCGAGTTTCTCCGCCGACGAGTATCTCGCCGTTCTCGATGCGGACCTTCCGATACGGAAGGACGTGGCCGGCATATCCGGCCGTGAAATCCAATTCCCCCCGTTCGGTAGTCGCGATCTGGGACGCCATTTCGGTCGAGCCGTAGGTGAAACGCACGGGCAGACCCGTCTCTACGGCCTGGCGTCGAATCCGCGACGGTGTGGCCGCTCCACCCACCAGGATCGTGTCGAGCTTGGTCAACAGAGCGCAGTCCGCTCTTGCGAGCCAGTCGATCAGTTGGGTCGGAACCATCGACACGTGCGTCACGCCGTGCGCCGCCAGCTCTGACGGTCGGCGATCCTCCCGATCGACCAGCACGACGGCGCCTCCGAACAGAAAGCAGCGAAAGAAGATGCTCAAGCCCCCGACGTGATGCGTCGGAAGAACGACCGCCCAGCGCGTGTCCGGTGAAACTGGAATTGCGGTCTGAGAGCCCCTTGCATTGAACCAGTGATTTGCGAGCGTATGAACGACGGCCTTTGGACGACCCTCTGAACCCGACGTGAACACGATCGTCGCGTTGGAGTCGAGATCAAGGTCTGTCGCGGTTTCCAGCCTCACATCGGTCGGATCTGTACACAGCCCGCTCGGAGATGCGGTCGGAACGGATTCCGGCCCGGGAACATCCGTTATGAGCAACCGACAGCCGGTGGCGCTGTAATTGTCGCGGATATTTCGGTCGGGATCACGGTCGCTGAGCAGGACGGCGATAGACCGAAGTCGGAATAGCGCCCAAAGAATGACAGGGGTGTTCAGCCCGGATGCCAGCCTGATCCCAACCCGATCCCCTGGTCCGACCCCACGCCGCTTTATACCGGCAATGGCAGCGTTGATGCGCCGGTCGAGCTCCGAGTAAGTGAGTATCTCGCTTGCGGAGACTACAGCTGGGCGATCCGGATCGGAGACGGAAGCCGCAGCGATCGGGCAGGGGATAGTCATGACCGGACGTTGAAATCCGCTTTTGGCTCGAAGGACAGGTCGGAAAGGTACGTCTCCGGCCCAATCGGCAAACGCTGGGCGAGCAAGTCCGAGTCCAACCGCCGGTACGTATCGAGACCCGCCGGTGGCCCGTCTGGGCACAGCCGTGCGGCGAGACATACCAGCATCGCGGTGCCGAGTCCCGACTCATAAGCCCCGCTCAGCACGGGTGTCATTCCCGCCTTGCGAGCGGCGCGGGCAAACTCTTCGGAAACACGCATGCCGCCGATCAGAGTTGGTTTCAGGACTACGTGAGTGGCGAACGACCACGCTTCGAGGTCGTTCGGGGAGATGGTAAGGATCGTTTCATCGAGCGCAACCGGAGCGCCCGACATTCTGACGAGACGTTCGATCTGGTCCGGATCGGCAAGGGGTTCCTCAATGAATTCCGGTGCAACGGCCGCGGTTTCGTCTACAAAGCGGATGGCCTCGTCCAGGCTCCACGCGCGGTTGGCGTCGAGGCGGAGGTTGACGTCCGGGCCGACGGCGCGACGGATGTCGAGGGTCGTGGTGATATCATCGGCGAGCGCAGATCGTCCGACCTTGATCTTCATTGAGGTGTAACCCTCTCGGGCAAGATGCAATGCCGACTCGACGGCCCCCGCGCCGGATCCCGTGACCAGACCGGCGAGCCGAATCTTCAGAGGGCCGCCCGGAGCGATTACGTCCGGAATAGGTCGTCCCGACCGCCCGGATTCCAGGCCGACGAGGGCCTGCCCTATTGCAAATTGGAGAGCAGGCGTCGAAAACTTGGATGCAATCGCCGTTCGTGGATCCGGCACATCGAAACCTCCGAGCGATTCTCGAAAGAGAGCGGGTCGAAGGACCTTCCAGTCGTCGTCGACCATTTCGATCGACTCGCGACTGAATCCTGGGAGTGGGGCTGCGTCGCCCCACCCGACGTGGCCGCCGGTTGTTTCCAGCCTCACCAGTCGTCCGATGCGCTCATCCCCGAAAACCGACGGCCGTGTCAGTCCGAGCCGATAAGGGATGAGTCGGGCGGAGGATAACTTTAGATTAACCACGTTAGTGAGAACACGAGGCTATATATCACCGAGAGTCGCCCGG
>DATKEJ010000134.1:0-4855 GCA_035512315.1 Rhodothermales bacterium
TACAGACATTTGAAGCAAAGGCCGCCTCGACTGGCCTTTGCCGGTGCTGGAACCACCGTAACAGCAATCACTTGGAACAGACACGAATTGGCATCATCGGATCCGGGTTCGTTTCTCGAGGACTCGTGCTGGCTTTCGCGAACTGTAGCGACCTCAAAGTCACTGCCGTTCTCACGAGAACCGCTTCGCGTCAAAGGAGCGACTATCCCGCTCCCGACCTCCTGACCGAATCAGTTTACCATCTCATCGACCGCGCCGACTTGGTAGTCCTTGCGTGCGGCGACCCGATCTATTCAACCGAAGTGGTCGACGTCGTCATGGGCGCTGGTATTCCCGTCGTCACGATGGACTCCGAGTTTCAGGTTACGACCGGCTCCTGGTTCGTCGACAAGGGTTACTTGACCGAGGCCGAGGGAGATCAACCCGGTACGCTGGCCGCATTTCGAAACAATGTTTTAGAAATGGGTTTCCGGCCGATGGTCTATGGAAACGTCAAGGGCTTCCTGAATCACACGCCGACCGAAGAGGAAATGAAGCACTGGGCGCGTCGCCAGGGCATCAGCCTCCAGCAGGTCACCTCCTTTACCGACGGCACGAAACTGCAGATTGAGCAGGCGCTGGTCGCAAATGCTTTCCGGGCCGGCATCGCGCGGCGTGGAATGATCGGACTTCGCTGCTTGGACATTCAGTTCGCCGGCGATGAGTTGGCTGCCGTCGCGGCCGAGAAAGGAGAACCAATCGCCGACTACGTGCGCTCGTCGCACCTTCCTGCCGGTGTTTTCATTGTCTGTGCACACGACGATAGCCAGCAGCCTTTTCTCCGGTATCTCAAGCTGGGCGAAGGCCCCTACTACACCTTGATGCACAATTATCACTTATGTCACCTGGAAGTGGCAAAGACGATAAGACAAGTAGTCTCAGGTGCACCGCCCCTTCTGAACAACACCGAGTTGCCCCACGTGAGCGTGGCCTCAGTGGCAAAGAAGAGATTGGAGGTCGGCGACCGAATAGAGAGGGGCATCGGAAGCTTTGAGATTCGAGGCGAGGCAGTCGAAATCGACCATTTTCCCGACCACGTGCCAGTTGGATTGATGGCGGGCGCGATCGTGAAGCGCCGCGTCGACCCGGGCGCAATTCTGAACTTGGATGACGTGGAACTTCCTGAGTCGAAGGCATTGACCTGCTGGCACAGGATCATGGAGCGGCGTCTGGTGACGAGCCGTCTCCGTGTACCGATGGCCTCCGCTTCGGCAGCTTTTTTCTCGACCAGATCGGGTGCCGACTCGGTCACGGCAGCCCTAGCCGAATTCTGGCACGGTCTCGTCGCCGGTCAGGAAATGCTGTTGAACGGCAGCCTCGCCGTCCTTGGGCTCTGATTGTCTAACGCGGAATCGTTGGCTCGGAGAACGCCACGACCGTAGGCTTGACGAGTCGTTCGAAATCGTCGTATCCCATTCTCGCAAGCTCGGTGTGCGTGCCCGCCGCAAACGCGATTTCATCGTCTTCCGCCAAGCTTTCCGCTACATAGACGTCAAGGCCGTACAGATTTCCGAACGGAGGCATGGCGCCCGTATCACAATCCGGAAAGAGCGCGGCGAATTCGTGCTCCGAGGCCAACGACGCCTTCTTGGCGCCGGCCGCATCCGCCAGATGCTCGAGATCGATATGGTACGATGCCGGAAGAACAGCCATCGCCATGCGTCCGTCCAGCTTCACCATGACCGTCTTTGCTACCTCACGGCCGGGGATGTGCGCCGACGCAGCCGTTTCCTGCGCCGTGTAGGCCCGGGAATGTGTGATGATCACGTACTTGATGCCCTCCTTGTCGAGGAAGGTCTTGAGTTTTTCGATCGGCATAATGCCCTCCAACAGGGTCGTGTGGCACTATCTTAACGCGCACCTCAGTAAACGCACCCTGATGAAGAGATTGTTCCTCCTGACAGCAACTGTCGCTACGACACTCCTGCCGGCATTTTCTCAGATCGAGCCCGCGCCACCTAGAACTGAAGGAGAGGGACCCTTCGCCCGGTTCGTCCTCCGCGGCGGGATACTCATCGACGGGACGGGCGCTCCCCCGATTGGTCCCGTAGACATCGTCGTTGAGCACGACCGGATTTCGAGCATTCACATCGTGGGTCATCCCGGAGCGCCGATCGACGAAGCATCACGTCCTCCCGCCGGAGATTTCGAACTCGACTTGTCGGGTATGTACATCATCCCCGGCTTCGTCGATCTGCACGGCCACATCGGCGGCACGGGTCAGGGAACGCCGGCCGAGTACGTCTACAAGCTGTGGATGGGGCACGGGATTACCACCGTTCGCGACCCGGGCAGCGGGAACGGGCTCGAGTGGACGCTCGATCAGGCCCGTCAGTCGGAGGCCCTTGAGATTACGGCTCCACGGATCATTACGTATATCACCTTCGGAGCTGGGCACGATGGGCCTGTGACGACGCCCGACCAGGCACGAGCCTGGGTCCGGAAGATCGCTGCCGACGGAGGCCAGGGCATCAAGTTTTTCGGCGCCCCTCCCGAGATCATGATGGCGGCGCTCGACGAGGCGGCGAAAGTCGGGATCGGCACTACAATGCACCACGCTCAAATGAACGTGACGCGGATGAATGCCCTGCAAACGGCGAGCCACGGTCTCCGGTCGATGCAGCACTGGTATGGCCTTCCAGAGGCCATGTTCGAAGACCGAACAGTGCAGGACTATCCGGTGAGCTATAACTACCAGAACGAGCAGGATCGCTTCGGTGAAGCGGGACGACTCTGGAAGCAAACTGCCAAGCCGAATTCTCCCAAGTGGAATGCGCTGATCGATTCCCTTGTCTCCCTCGATTTCACGATCGTCCCGACGTTCAATACGTACGAGGCGACCCGGGATCTCATGAGAGCGTATCGACTGGAGTGGCACGACGAGTACACGCTGCCTTCACTGTGGGAGTTCTACCGCCCGAGTCCGATTGCGCATGGATCGTTTTATTTCTACTGGACGACCGAGCACGAGGTCGCATGGCGCGAGAACTACCGGCTTTGGATGACGTTCGTGAATGAGTTCAAGAATAGAGGCGGGAGAGTCGGAGCCGGGAGCGACTCCGGGTTCATCTACAACCTGTATGGCTTCGGCTTCATCCGCGAACTCGAGTTGCTGCGGGAGACTGGCTTTCATCCACTGGAAGTGATCTGGTCAGCCACTCTCAAGGGCGCAGAAGAACTCGAGATGGATCGCCATTTCGGCAGCGTGCAGGTCGGTAAGAAGGCCGACTTCGCCATCCTGGCCGAGAATCCTCTCGAAAACATCAAGGCCCTTTACGGCACCGGCGCCCTGAGGCTGAACGACGACACAGGGGATGTGGAGCGCGTCGGCGGCGTGCGATGGACCATCAAGGACGGTGTCGTCTTCGACGCTCCGGCACTGCTTGCCGACGTTCGTCGCATCGTGCGCGAAGCCAAAGAATTGGACGGAATTCCGCCCGGACCGATGCCTGTCGAGAATTAAATTTCTTAGATTCGTGGGAACGCTTCAACACGGCATTCGTGTTAGACATTCCACCTCAAAACGCGCTCAACATACATGTCGCCAAGGCTCAAAGTATTAGTCGTTGATGACGAGCAGGACGTTCAATGGCTCTTTAAGCAGAGGTTCCGGAAAGAGCTTCGTACGGGCTCTATCGATCTGGAGTTTGCTTTTTCTGGGGAAGAGGCATTGGCCACGTTGCGGGAAGGCCTGGCGACCGACGTGATGCTGATTCTCTCCGATATCAATATGCCCGGAATGACGGGCCTGGAACTCCTGAAAACGGTCAAAGAGGAATTTTCCGGTCTTCCCGTTCACATGATCACCGCGTACGGAGACGAGAAGAACTATCGCACGGCGATGGACTACGGCGCCGACGGTTACATGACCAAACCCCTCGATTTCGAGCACCTGAAAGCCGCCGTGCTCGCAATGTAGTTCGGTTCTTTTTCCGGCCGACCCAGACCGGCCAACCGGACTCGAATCTTCCGCAACCAAGGTCCGTTCAGGTAGGGACGTCCGTCAAATCGAAGACGGCAGTCGTGACCCCAGCACCATGTCTGTCGACGATCGTCGCGGCAATCGCGGATCTTCAAGCCATTTCTTTACCACGAAGGCCGCGGGTGGAGACCGGCCTCAGTTTGTCTTTGAGTTACGATATTGTGGTTCAGGGGCACGGCGGCGAAATGTACGTTGAATCAGAGCCCGGCTCGTATACTGAGTTCGTGATCAGGCTTCCATCATCTACGAGTCATGAGGAGGCCCCCTGATTGCAGGTTTACACGGTTAAACCGACATTGCGCGGTCTATCCCGTGACAGCATAAAATGTCTCAGACGCTCCACATACTGGTCGTAGACGATGAGCCGGATCTCGAGCCGTTGATTCGACAGAGATTTCGGCGGCAGATCAAGGCCAACATATATGAATTCAGGATCGCCCACGACGGCCAGGAGGCGCTGCAGCGACTCGAAGAACACCCTGAGATCGATATCGTGCTTACCGATATCAATATGCCGAGAATGGATGGCTTGACGTTGCTCTCGAAGCTTCCTGAAACAGGCGGTTTACGAAAAGCGGTCGTGGTCACGGCGTACGGGGACATGGAGAACATTCGGACGGCGATGAATCGTGGAGCATTCGATTTTCTGACCAAGCCGATCGACCTCGAGGACCTCGAAATCACCATTCGAAAAGCGCAGGCGATCGTCGATCGTGAGAGAAAGGCCGAGCTGGCGAGAGCGACTTTTGGTCGCTACCTGTCCGATCGCGTGGTCGCAACCTTGCTCGATCATCCCGACGGGATGCGACTGGGAGGAGAAAAGCGAACGGCCAC
>DATKEJ010000135.1:0-2439 GCA_035512315.1 Rhodothermales bacterium
GATGCGATCTCGCGTCGGTACTTCACGAAAAGGCCACTCCTAACCCCACATCGAAATGGGCAATGCCGAAGTCGCCGTCCAGACTCTGGACGGGACCGTCGTCGATAAAAAGCCGGTCATACGCCGTGACCATATTATTGAAATCATAAGCGACTCGGGAGAAGGGGCTCAGAAAGCCGGTCAGGCATTCGGAACCATCTCCGCCAAGATGGGGAACGGCATCTGGACGGTAGAAATCATACCGGCGGAAATCGAGCCCCCGCCGAGAAACGCCGCCGGAGCATCCGGCATCCGAATCCGCGTGGGCTCCTTTCCGATTACGAATGCGGGGGACGAGGCCGACGTCGTGGTCTCCTTCAATGAGCAGGTGCTGCTGGGACGGCTGGAGGCCGGTAACTTCAAGCCCGGCTGTACGATTCTCCTGGAGAGCCTCTGGCGAAGCCACAACGATCCACAGCTCGCCTCGGCCTATGCTTCGACCTTCCATCGCCTCGTTGCGGAGGGCTTCAACGTGATCGAAGTGCCGATGGAGGAAATCTGCCATTCGGTGCTCCCGGGTATGCGCAAGGGCAAGAACATGTTCGTTCTGGGTCTCCTATGCAGCATCTATACCCGGGACGTCGACATGGCCCGAGGCATCATCGCTTATACGTTCCGCAAGAAAGGAGCGCAGGTCATCGACGACAACGTCAGGCTTCTCGAGGCCGGATACCGCTGGGCGAAGGAAAACCTTGACCTGAAGCTCGTCATTCCGCCGAGCGACGTCTCACTCCCCCAGATCGTCGTCAACGGCAACGAGGCGCTCGCACTCGGCGCTATGGCATCGGGAATGGAGGTCTGCGCGATGTATCCCATTACGCCCGCGACCTCCGCTTCGCATTACCTCAGCGAGATATTTGAAAACGTGGGAGGACTCGTTCACCAGGCCGAGGACGAGATTGCCGCGTGCGGATTCGCTATCGGCGCGTCATATGCCGGCAAGTGCGCGCTCACGATCACGTCCGGTCCGGGCATGTCGCTGAAGACGGAACTGCTCGGCCTCGCCTCGATGGCCGAGATCCCGCTCGTGGTGATCAACGTGCAGCGAGGCGGTCCCAGTACGGGACTCCCGACCAAGGTCGAGCAAGGCGACCTCCTGCAGGCCATTTTCGGCACGCACGGAGACGCGCCGAAGGTGGTGATGGCTCCCGCGACGATCGAGGACTGCTTCTATGCCGTCATCACGGCGAGGAAGATCGCCGACACGTTCCGAATACCCGTGGTCATCCTGTCGGATGCGAACCTCGCGACCGGTCAGGCACCTTTCCCGCGCCCCGTCTACAATACAGACTGGGTAGCGCCGCCCTTCGACCAGTCTCCTGTTCCGGAAGGTGCATTGCCGTTCGAGTGGGACGAGCAGACCGGTCTGTCCCGCCGCTTCATCCCTGGCCAGCCCGGGGGCATGTACACCCTGACGGGTCTCGCACATGGACGGGACGGCAAGGTGGCCTATGAGGCCGGAATCAACCAGAGCGGCCTCCGCCATCGCAGCCTCAAGCTGGCCGCACTTCAGAAAACACTGAAGCCGCCGCGCGTCCTCGGGGATGACGAAGGCGACCTGCTCATCGTGGGGTGGGGAAGTACGAAAGGATCCATCGACGAGGCGGTGCAACGCTGCCGCGAAGATGGCCTCCGCGTGTCCGCCCTCCACCTGACGTTTTTGCAGCCGATGGCTTCAGGCATCCGCGAAATCATGCAGCGTTTCGAGCGGGTGATCTGCGTAGAGATGAACTACTCCGACGATCCCGCCGACGACCTGATCACGGACGACAATCGCCGCTATTCCAACCTCGCGTGGCTTCTGCGCGCGCGCTTCCTGATCGACGTGCAGAGCTGGTCGAGCGCGCACGGGCAGCCTTTCAAACCCGGCGAGATCGAAAAGATGATCCGCTCCGAAGTAGGCCGTCGGCCTCAATCAATGCAAGCAAATTGAGCATAATTACTAATTACTAATTACTAATTGCTAACACCATGTTTGGACTTAACGGTCAATGTTTTTTGCTGGATGTCGACCAGGAGTATTACGACCTGGAGACGTATCAGAGCGCTGCCCCGAGGTGGTGCCCTGGATGTGGTGACCACGCCATCCTGACGGCTGTGCAGAAGCTCTGCCGCGACGAACAGCTCCCGCCGGAGAAGACGGTGTTTGTGGCCGGAATAGGCTGCGGAAGCCGATTCCCCCACTACATGCGCACGTACGGATTCCACGGTCTGCATGGCCGGGCTCTACCCATCGCCGAAGGGGTCAAGATTCGACGACCCGACCTGAACGTGTTCGTTGCCATGGGGGACGGCGACTGCTGCAGCATCGGAACGGCGCACTGGATCCACGCCCTCCGCTATAACATGAACATGGTGGCGATGGTCTTCGACAACGAGATCTACGGGATGACGAAGATG
>DATKEJ010000136.1:0-6176 GCA_035512315.1 Rhodothermales bacterium
TTACTCGCTGATGTGGTCTTGCCGGATGCCGCGTCTTGCCGTGAGCTGTGCGAAGTTCTGACAGAACTCCCAGCGCACGGCGCTATCTCTCAGACTATGAAACGGATCGATCGCTTGCGTAGGGCGCACGGGAGAGTGACCTTTACTGCTGCGGAGGTCACCGAAATAGTGAGGGAGTCAGTGCGAAGCCGTTCACGCAAGGGTTGGCGGGCGCAGCGAGGTCATCTGGTGATGACTATTCACCGCGCGAAGAATCGGGAGTTTCCTAATGTCATTGTGCTGTGGCCGCATACGGCCACAGGCAGCGCCGAGCATCTGAGGCGGCTACTCTACAATTCCATTACGCGTGCACAGAAGCACTGCACAGTCGTCGTATTGGGCCAGGGGCGGCTGGCGTCGCCGCCGTTTGCACCGTCGACTTAATGTCGATCAAAATGGACCTTCTAGTTTCGAATCCGGGGCCGATTGCTGGAAGGAAATCAGGGATGGGGATGAGGTTCACCGAATCGACGGTCGAAGACTCGGCCCTCACGTGGATGGAGGTGCTCGGCTACGAGATCGAGCACGGGCCGGAGATCGCGGCGGGTGAGCCGGGTGCGGAGCGGGTCGACGCGAACTATCGCGACGCGGTTCTGGAGTCGCGGCTTCGTGGGGCGCTCAAGTGGCTGAATCCTCATCTGCCGGCTGAGGCGCTCGAGGAAGCGTACCGGAAACTGACGCGGCTCGATGCGCCGTCGCTGCTGGAGCGGAACCGAGCGGCGCATCGGATGCTCGTGAACGGCGTGGCGGTCGAGTACCGGCGCGAGGACGGATCGATCGCCGGGGATCTGGCGCGGGTGATCGACTTCGAAGTTCCGGAGAACGACGACTTCGTCGCGGTGAATCAGTTCACGGTCTGCGAGGGACAGCACACGAGGCGGCCGGACATCGTCGTATTCGTCAACGGTTTGCCGCTCGCGGTGATCGAGCTGAAGAATGCAATCGACGAGGACGCCGACATCTGGACGGCGTTCGGCCAGATGCAGACGTACCACGCGGAAATTCCGGCGCTGTTCACGCCGAATGCGGCACTCGTGATCTCGGATGGCGTCGGGGCGCGCATCGGGGCGCTCGGGGCGGGGGAGGAGTGGTTCAAGCCGTGGCGGACGATCGCGGGTGAGAAGGATGCGCCGAAGTCGATGTCACAGCTCGAGGTGCTGCTTCATGGTGTCTTTGAGAAGCAGCGGTTTCTCGATCTCATTCGCTACTTCATCGTGTTCGAGGACGAGGGAACCGGAAAGCTCGTCAAGAAGATGGCGGGCTATCATCAGTACCACGCGGTGAACGCGGCGATCGATGAGACGCTGCGGGCGACGGAACTGGTGGCCGATCAGATTGCGGAAACGCCTGGCCGTTACGAGAGCGGACGCCGGCCCGGTGGCGATCCTGGTGATCGGCGCGTCGGCGTCGTCTGGCACACGCAGGGCTCGGGGAAGAGTCTCACGATGGCGTTCTATGCCGGACGCGTCATCCTTCATCCGGAGATGGAGAATCCGACGATCGTGGTGCTGACCGACCGGAACGATCTCGACCAACAGCTCTTCGACACCTTCGCACGCTGTCGCGATCTGTTGCGGCAGGACCCAGCGAAGGCCGCCGATCGTGCGGATCTGCGCGCCAAGCTGCAGGTGGCGGCAGGAGGCGTTGTCTTCACGACGATCCAGAAGTTCTTCCCCGAGGAGAAGGGGGACACGTATCCGGTACTGTCGGAGCGGCGGAACGTCGTCGTGATCGCGGACGAGGCGCACCGGAGCCAGTACGACTTCATCGACGGGTTCGCGCGACACATGCACGACGCGCTGCCGAATGCCTCGTTCGTTGGCTTCACCGGAACGCCGATCGAGAAGACCGACGCGAACACGCGCGCGGTGTTCGGCGACTACATCAGCATCTACGACATTCGGCGCGCGTTGGCCGACGGCGCGACGGTGCCGATCTACTACGAGAGCCGTCTCGCGAAGCTCGAGCTCTCCGAGGACGAGAAGCCTCACATCGACCCGGAGTTCGAGGAGGCGACCGAAGGCGAGGAGGTTGATCGCAAGGAGAAGCTGAAGACGAAGTGGGCGCAGCTCGAGGCGGTCGTCGGAACGGGCAAGCGCCTGCGGTTGATCGCTCAGGACATCGTCGATCACTACGAGAAACGCTGCGAGGCGATGGAAGGAAAGGCGATGATCGTGGTGATGAGCCGCCGCATCGCCGTCGAGCTTTACAAGGAGATTGCGCTGCTCCGTCCGGAGTGGGCGGTGGACGACGATGGTGCGGGTGTGATGAAGGTGGTGATGACGGGCGACGCGACCGATCCGGTCGACTGGCAGCAGCACATCCGGAACAAGAACCGGCGGGAGAAGCTGGCGGACCGCTTCAGAAAACCGGGCGATCCCTTCCGCGTCGTCATCGTGCGCGACATGTGGCTGACTGGCTTTGACGCACCGAGTCTCCACACGATGTACATCGACAAGCCGATGCGCGGCCATGGCCTGATGCAGGCGATCGCGCGCGTCAACCGTGTCTTCAAGGACAAGCCGGGTGGCCTCGTCGTCGATTACCTCGGGCTCGCCGACGAGCTGAAGCACGCGCTGGCCGTCTACACCGAGGCGGGGGGCACCGGAGAGACTGCACTCGATCAGATCGAGGCGGTTGCGGTGATGCAGGAGAAGATCGAGATCTGCCGAGGGCTCTTCCACGGCTTCGACTGGGGCGCATGGCTGACTGGTGCTCCTCACGATCGCGTCTCACTCCTCCCGGCGGCGCAGGAGCACATCCTCGCGCAGGACGACGGGAAGGGTCGTCTGATGCAGGCGGTGACGGATCTGTCAAAGGCCTTTGCTCTCTCCGTCCCGCACCCGGATGCCCTCGCAGTTCGTGACGAAGTCGCGTTCTACCAGGCGGTCAGGACGGTACTCGCGAAGGGCAGTACGAGTGAGCGCAAGTCGGACGCGACGCTCGATTACGCGATCCGGCAGATCGTGTCGAAAGCCGTCGTGTCGGATGAAGTCGTCGACATCTTCGCTGCCGCGGGCCTGAAAAAGCCGGACGTGTCGATCCTGTCGGACGAGTTCCTCGCCGAGGTCCGGGGAATGCCGCAGCGGAACCTCGCGGTCGAACTGCTCCAGAAGCTGCTCAAAGGCGAGATCAGGACGAGGCGTCAACGCAACGTCGTTCAGGCCCGCTCCTTCGCCGACCTACTCGAGAAGACGGTCCGCAAATACCAGAACCGCGCAATCGAAGCCGCCCAGGTGATCGAAGAGCTGATCCAGATGGCGAAGGACATCCGCCAGGCCGACGCCCGCGGCGAAGAACTCGGCCTCACCCCCGACGAAGTCGCCTTCTACGACGCCCTCGAAACCAACGACAGCGCCGTCCAGGTCCTCGGCGACGAAACGCTCAAAACCATCGCCCGCGAGCTCGTCGCCACCGTACGAAAGAACGTCACCATCGACTGGACCATGCGCGAGAACGTGCAGGCGCATCTGCGTGTGCTCGTGAAGCGGATTCTGCGGAAGTACGGATATCCCCCGGACATGCAGGCCAAGGCGACGGAGACGGTGCTGGCTCAGGCTGAGGTGTTGAGTGAGGGGTGGGCAATATCATGACCATTCCGCCACGGGCTGACGAGAGTTTCTCGAAGGATATTGGGAACGATGAGGTTGATCATGGACGGTGGTATGTCGGCGAGAAAGCTTCTGGAAGGCGTAGATGAGGCGGCGACCCAATTATTAATAAGCCAACTCGCCTCTTGGTAATCTTGAACTTCCGACCCTGAGGTAACGCACCCCGTTTAGCCCAATTAATGGAGCCCACCTTACTCGGTGGACGACCGGCTGGTGCAAACCGAGGTAATCTTTGGGGATGGATCGCAGTACCACGATTCCGCCGACGATCTGGACGCCGGAGAACTATCTCGGCCGTGCGCGCTCCGGTCGCTCACGCCCGTTGATCTGAGATGTTCCCGTGGCGCGGAGGGCGGCGATCTCGAAACGGACGACTTCTTCGTCAAGGCCGTGGGGCTCACTCCCGAGGTCATCGGACAAACAGTCTTCAACGAGATCCTCGGGAACCTCCTCGCGAGAGCACTGGGCATCAGAACACCTGAACCGGTTCTCATTGAGATCCAGATGGACTTTCTCGAACTCCTTGAATCGCAAGGCATCGAGGTTCGCCCTGGAATCGCATCAGGGGCGAGAAACCTGGGAAGGGCTATATCGCCGCCTGTCTTCGGCCGGATGAGCGAGGAGCAGCTTGGCCAGGCGTCTGCAATCTATGTGTTCGACATGCTTGTCCAGAACCCAGACCGGAGGATCGAGAATAACAACTGTGTGGAGGTGGACGGCGACATCGTCGCCATCGATTTCGGCGACTGTTTCAGCTTTCTGCTGCCGATCATCGGAGGAGCATCGGATCCGTGGGTGGCGGATCGGGTCATTTCTCGACAGCACATCTTCCGAGGTACGATTTCGGACGAATTCATCGAGGAGACCGTGAACCGAATCGATTCGCTGACCGAAGATCGCCTCGCCGAACTGACCGCGTGGATGCCGGCAGAATGGATGGAGTGGGCTGCGCGCGTGTCGGAGCACATTCTCGCTGTTCGGAATCATGTCGACGAGTTCAAATGGGAAATTCTGAGGAGTCTGCCATGAGCATCAAGCATCCCTATACCTTCTGCGTTCTGCGCTACGTCCACGATCCGATCGCGGAAGAATCCCTCAACGTCGGCATTCTTCTTTTCTCCGCCGAGCAGCAGCTTCTGTCGACGATGCTGGAGCTGCGTTACGAGCGGCTCTCCTCGACCTTCAGCGGTTTCGATGGAGAACGCTACAAGCAGGTCCTTCGGCATTTCGAGAGTGCGATCGACCGCGAGCGGACCGAGATCTTTGCTTCACAACTTTTTGAGGTCGCCGACAGACCGTCACCCTCTGCGGGTTCGATTGCACGACGGGTCTGGACGGACCTCGGACTCAGCTACCGGGTAAGTGATTCGATGGCCGGGCTCTCGTCGAATCTCGATGAGACGCTATCAGACCTGTTCGATCGCCTCGTGAGCTCCCAGTGGGATCGGAAAGTCAGCGAACACGTTTCCGATGATCAGGTCTGGTCGAATGTCCGGACCAGGATCGCCCCCGTGGTGACGCGGATTCTGCGGCCAAAGACGTTCGAGACACCCGCGATTTCGGTCGATTTTCAGCACGCATTCCAGAACGAGCGATGGCATCTGGTCCAGCCGTTATCGATGGATTACAAGCGAACCACGCAGATGCAGGAAAAGGCTGCTCGCTGGCTCGGCAATGCAACCGCCCTGAAAGAGAACGACGAGGCGCGAGACGCGACACTCTACTTCGTGCTGCACCCGCCCGAGTCGAAGAAGCATCAGGACGCCTACATCCGCGCGAAGAATCTTCTGAACAAGGTGCCGATGAAGCATGAATTCTTCGAAGAGGACGAGGTGGAGAGCCTGTCGAGGGAGCTGGAGTCACACGTCCAATAGGTTCAGCTATGCAGGATAGAGGGTGAAGGCTCGCTTCCGGCCACCTGTGCCGGGGTGCTGCGTGGTGTGGTGGGTAATCTCATAACCACCGACTACGGAACCTTCAGAAATCATTTTCAGATCTTCCGGCTGCCGATTCGATTGGTCGGAGGATCACAGCATCGCTCACCTGCGTCTCAATCGAGGTCAAAAGGGAACCGCCGTCGTCTGACAAGTCAAAATCTCGCAGGCCCCCATCGACCTCGAAGACTGTGGACTTCTCGCCAGATCGGACGTCAAGGCGTGCGAGACGGTTCTTAGGCAGATACTCCGGAAAGAACAGGAATCGGCCGTCCGAGCTCCACTCCAGCCGCTGGCCGGGGTAGCTCGAAGATGGCGTGAGGGCGAACTTGCCGAAGTAAATGAGCCCGTCTTTTGAACTGCGATAAGGAAAACGTCGCACCGCAGTGCCGTCCGCGGCTGCCACTACGATGTCGATCATGACATGATCGCCTCGATCGTAGTAGAGAAAGAACGCCAACTCTCGGTCGTCTGGAGAGCCCACTGTACTGGTCGTGCCCCAAAAATCATCAACAGACCGGTCCAGTTGCACCTCCACTGTCCTCAGTTTCCCGCTCGGGATGTCAATCCAATGCACATCAGTATTTCGAAA
>DATKEJ010000137.1:0-4607 GCA_035512315.1 Rhodothermales bacterium
CCGGGATACCAGACGCTCCACCACTGCACGGCGATCGGGAGGATGATCAGGCTCAGCCATGCGTCGCCGTCCGAGAAATCTGGAAGGAGGTTCGTCTTGGTGCGGACCACGTCATGCGAAAGCAGTGCTTCGAGGCCTCCAATTTCCGGCAGGTTGACCGCGACCACGGCGGCGGCCACGGAGCCGATCATCGCGATGATGAACTGGAAGAAGTCGGTGATCAGGACCCCGCGAAGTCCCCCAAACGCGCTGTAGATGACGGTGACCACCGAACCGACGACCAGTGTCTCGACGGGCGAAACGCCGAGCATAATGCCGGCAATCTTGATGATGGCGAGCGAGACGCTGGCCATGATCACGACGTTGAAGAACACGCCCAGATACACCGCGCGAAAGCCTCTCAGGAATGCGGCCGGCTTGCCCGAGTACCGCAGCTCGTAGAACTCGAGGTCCGTGAGCACGCCGGAGCGTCGCCACAGCTTTGCGTACACGAAGACCGTAAGCATACCCGTCAGCAGGAAGACCCACCACACCCAGTTGCCGGCGACTCCGTTCTGCCTCACGATGTTCGTGACGAGGTTCGGGGTGTCAGCCGAGAAGGTCGTAGCCACCATCGAGACGCCGAGGAGCCACCACGGCATGTTTCTGCCCGACAGAAAGAACTCGGCCGAGCTTTGTCCGGCCCGCTTTGCGACGGCGACCCCGATCGCCAGGGAAATGACGAAGAACCCGATGATCGAGACCCAGTCGATTGCCTGAAGCGCCATGCTGCGCAATGGTTACAGGTGTAGGGACATGGCGCCAGAGCTTGCCCCCCGCGCAGGCAGGGGCATGTCCGCATGAACGATACCCCTCACGGCATTTCCCGGACCGTGACGTACGCCTCGGCGGCGTAGAACTCCGGCAATCCAAGCTCATCGAGCGCGTTCGCGGTGTCACAGTTTCGGTCGCGCGCCCTTTGCCAGAACTCCCGGTCGTCGTAAGCGCCCGGAAAAAGCGCACGATCCTTCTGACTTTCGTGCTTGAAGATGGCCTCAATTTTCGTCGTCAGGTCTGCCTTCGAAAGGGGCAGAAACACGTCAGCCACGTCGATCTCCCACTCCTGCCAGGCGCCGCGGTAGAGCCAGACGAGCGGCTTCTCCGCGTCACCTGTTTCCTTCCTGTATCGCGCGAGCGCCAGCCTGATCGCGTGGTAGCACATCCTGTGGGTGCCGTGGGGGTCCGAAAGGTCACCGGCCACGAAAATGTGGTCAGGGCGGCGCTCCATGAGCAGGTCGACAATGATCCGGACATCCTCGTCACCGATCGGGTCTTTCTTTACCCTTCCGGTTTTATAGAAAGGCAGATCGAGGAAGCGGGCGTCGGACTCATCCAGGCCGATGACCTCAACGGCGGAGATGGCCTCCGTGTACCGGATGAACGCCTTGAGCGCCTGGACTTCATCGGTGTCGACCTGCGCGGGTTCCTTCTCGTCCAGATATCGGAGGATCCGGTCGATTCTTTCCTCGAGCAGGTCCTGGCTTCTGAGTCCCTCCAGCAATGGGTTGGCCAGTTCGACGAACCGGAGGTGCCGTCGGACATCCTGGTCGAACACAGCCACCGACCCGTTGGTCATGTAGGCCACCTGGAGACGGTTGCCGTTCTCGACGAGCTTCTTCAGCATGCCGCCCATCGAAATGACGTCATCGTCGGGATGCGGCGAAAACACCACGATTGAAGTATCGACGGGCAGCTGGTTCTTATACAAAACCCGTCCCCGGAGGTCTTCGAAGACCTGCCGGCAGAGTTCGTCCGCGTTGCCCCAAGCATACACGAGCTCGTGCAGGTGATGACGATGGAAATCCGGCGCGTCAAGCTGCTGGATCGCCTTCTTCACGAGTCGTGAAAGCCAGATGACCGCTTTCTTTGTGACCTGTTTGTCCCAGTCGACGGCCCGGACCAGCCACGGCGTGCGTTCTCGGGTCAGGTCGCTGGCGGCCGGCTTGTCCAGATAGAACGCCGCATTCGGGTGGCGCTGGAGGTACGTCGCGGAGACGATATCATTCGGGGGCTCCTCGACCGCGCGCCTGATGATGAGCGCCTTGTGCTCTCCCGTAGCCATGAGGATGATCTCGCGCGACTCCATGATCGTGCCGACGCCCATCGTGATGGCCTGCCGCGGGACATAACGCTCCTCAAAGAAATCGCTGGCAGCATCCTTCCGGGTGATCTCGTCGAGTACGATGAGCCGGGTCCGGTCTTCCATTTTCGAGCCGGGTTCATTGAAGCCGATGTGGCCGCTCCGGCCGATTCCGAGGAGCATTAGATCGATGCCGCCGGCGCTGCGGATCATCGCCTCGTACTGTTGGCAATGTGATTCGACCTCCCCCGGAGCCACGCTGCCGTCCGGGATGTGAATCTGATCTTCCGGAATGTTCACATGGTCGAAGAAATTCTCCCGCATGAACCGGTGGTAGCTCTGAAGGTTGGTCGGCTGCATCGGGTAGTACTCGTCGAGGTTGAACGTGACCACGTTCGAGAAGTCGAGACCATTCTGCTGACGGAGTTTTATCAGCTCTTGGTAGACGCCGATCGGGGTTGAGCCCGTGGGCAAGCCGAGCACGACGAGGCGATTCTCGTCCCGCCCTTCCAGAATAAGACTCGAAATACGGGCGGCAACCCGATGCGCCATCTGAGCCGGATCCTCAAAGATCAACACCGCGACGCGTTCCATACGGGTCGGGCCGCCGGTACCGTTCTCTGAATCAAACATGGCCGGTTTCGGAAGGTTAAGACTGTGGTTTCCCGCGATGAGCGGGCAAGATAATAGATAAACGTGATCTTAAATCGATGAGTGCTACGACATTAGAGGGAGTGCGTCGCACTTATAGGTGCGACGCACTCCCTCTGACGCCGTTGCAGCATAGCATCAGGCGCGGGATTCATTCGCCGAATAACGCTAAGTTGCGGCGACCGTTGTTAGTGCTCCGATTCGCCCGTCGTAAACGAATCAACATGGGACGAACCTCTCTTGCTGGACTTCTCGCGGCCGCTTTCCTGGCCTTGTCCGTGATGCCGGCGGTCGGCCAGATCACGTCATCGGAAACCTTCTACGTTTCCATGCTCGGCACACGAAAGCATCGCCTCAGCGGCGTCAACCCGACGGTCGGGCTCTTCTACACCCGTGACGGCGGAGCGACGTGGCAGCACACGGGATGGGAGCAGGGCAAGGCGTTCGCTGCAGTGACGCCCCACGGTGGACGAGGCGACACGATTTTCATCGCCGCCGGCAACGGCGTCATGATCACGAAAGACGAAGGAGCCGAATGGCGCATCGCCACCGGCTGGGAGGTTACCGAAGTGCAGGACATTGCGCTCTCGAAAGGCCGCGCATCCGATGTGTTCGCTGCAACGCCGTACGGGATCTATCGCTCGACGGATTTCGGTGAATCCTGGGAGCACGTGGCCGACAGCCTCGAACAGCCATTCGTGGCGTCGATCCGGGTTGATGGCACAGATCCCGATCGGGTCCTGGCAGGCACGGAGGGTGGGCTCTTCGTATCCGAGGACGGAGGCGACACGTGGCAGGCGGGAGAACTTCGGGATCCGGTCAGGTCCATCCGTCAAAGTCCACTCGAACCTCGCGTCTGGGCCGCGGCGCTGCAAGACCACGGTGTCGCTATCAGCTACGACCGCGGCCAAACGTGGGCCGCCGCTCCCGGTCTGGACGGCAAGACCGTCTACGAGGTGGAGTTCCATCCCATAGACCCGCAACGACTGCTCGCCGGCGGATGGAAAACAGGCATACTCGAATCGAGGGACGAGGGCAGGCACTGGAGACGAATCGACGTCGACCTCCCCGGGGAGGACATCCACGGCATCGCGTTCTCACGAACGATCGAGGGACTGGTCATGGCCGGCACGATGAACGACGGCGTCTTAATCTCGCGCGACGGAGGCATCCATTGGACGCCCGCCGCACCCGACACCTTCGGCCAAGGTCAGATCTGGGACGTCTACGTGGAGGGCGAGCAATGAAAGGACTGATTCCAAGCCTGTGGTGCTGCCTCCTTCTTACCGGACTTTTCGGCTGTGCGTCTGACGGCCCCGTGTCGGAACAGGCTGCCTACAATGCGGCCTTCGCCCTCCGTAGCGACTCGCTGCAGGCAGACCTTCTGGCCGAGGCAAAGAGAAAGGCACAGGTCGCTCGGGAGACTCCGGCCGATCCCGAGAATCCCGCCAACGTCATGAGTACTAAGAGCGACCGGATCGACCTGATCGAGGCCGCGCTTCTCATTCGTTCAAAGGCCGACACGGCCATGGGCAATCAGGTCATTCGTGCCGAGGCAGCGCAGCCGTTTCGCGGCGGGATGTTCTACATCCATGATGTGATGGCTGCTCTTCTCTATGGAGGAGACGGTGTCTCGCCCAGTACATGGCGAGCCGTGAGGGCGGGCCTAACTCACCTCCCGATCTACCGCGGCGATACGGAGAACCACTGGGTGCTGTACTACACGGGGATGTATCTGGCTGCCCAGCAGTGGCCCGGAGAGCCCGCCGAGACGTGGTTCACCGGGCGTTCGTCAGAGGAGAACATGGCCGACGCCGAGGGCTTCCTGAACCACTGG
>DATKEJ010000138.1:0-6857 GCA_035512315.1 Rhodothermales bacterium
GTGCTGAAGAACGCGGCGGCCTGCGTCACGGCCTGCTGCGAGCTCTCGTCAACGCTGCCCTCGAACGCCGCAACCAGGAACGCTGCGGGAAGCCCTGCTTTGATAACAGGAGCTGCGATGACCTGGTCGATTTCGAACGGATCACGGTGATAACGGAGCTCTTGCGGGGCAAGCCCGGCAGGCCCAACGTCGATGACGGTTGTTTCAGCGAGCAGATCGCTGAGGAAGAATCCTGCGAACGGATATTCGGTGCCGGCATTGTCTACCGCCCCCGAGCTCACGATCGAGCGGAGGCGATACACGCACCTCTCGGTGTCGACATCGATCAGGCAGATAGTCTTCGCGCCCAGTGAGGTCAGGAGAGCGGGGAGATGGGCATCGACCTCGACACGACGATGCGCCGTCCGCCTGCGTTCCGTTTCACGCGGCCCGTATTGCTGCGTCTCGGCCTCGCCGGCATCCTCAGGCACCGCCAACTGCTCCGTGACGTCGTCTGGAGAATAATCGAGCGGACTTTCCCCTCCGCGATTTTCGGCAACCGGCTCTTCCGATTCCTTCGCTTCGGCGAAGTCCGCCGTATCCGAGGGAAGAACTTCCTCCGACTCCGCTTCTCCTTCGAATACAGTTTCAGGAACCTCGACAGGTTGCTGCGCCGGGAGTGGAGACGGCTCAGCGAGGGTATCCGCATCTGTCGGATGCCTCTCTGGTCCGGCGACTACGGCCGGCTCAACGAACAGGTCGAGAGCGGGAGGCAATTCTTCCTCTGCCAGTACAGACCAAGGTATTCCCGCGGGCGCTTCAGTGTCCTCGGGGATGGGATCGGGGGCAGGTTCGACGGGCAGGACCGGCGGTGCTTCGGGCGCTTCGCTCGAGTCGGATGTCTTCTCACGAACGGAGACGATACCGTGCCGGCTCAGCTCCTCCGACGAGGTCGACGGCATGAAGAGCTCGGGTGGAGCGTACCCTTTGGCGCCCTTAGGCGTCTTTGCCTTAGGCCGGACCTCAAGCACGCCGCGAGCCCGGAGTTCGTCTTGAGGCGTGAGATCGTTGGGCAGTTTCAGCCGGTTCTTCCGCTTCGACTGCTCGCGAACTTGTAGCAGGAGCAGAACAACCGACACCAACAGCAGTCCGCCGGCTGCGACGAACAGCACAGTTTCCTGGAAGATGAATGCCAGGAGCGCTGACACGAATGCCAGCAGGACAAGAAGAAACCGAATCATGCGCTTAAGGTTAGGGCGCTGATTGCCTCCCGAGTACCCCTCCTGACCGGGCTATGTTTAACTAATACTTGAATTTACGTGATGTTTTCTCAAAAGGACAAATGCCGCCACACATTTTTTTCACATACTCGTGACGCGAAATTGACCGAGGGCTACTTCTTTTCCGTGTCCTTGAACGGCGATTCGTACTCGACCTCTTTGTACTTCGAGGGCGGTTCGAAGTCGGCGGCACTGCGCGACTTATTGCTGATGGAATGTGTGGTCGAGTGAGCCGACATGATCGTCTTCTGCTCGGGCGCAGCCTTCTCAGCCTCTCCTTCAATACCGACCTGGGCCTCGGCGACTTTCTTCAGCAATCCGCCGAACCCGCCACCCTTTTTCTCCTTTTTCTTTTCACCCAGGGCGAGCTCTAGATCGAGATCGGTGTCGATCGGGACTGACACGAGGTGCATCGTCGTTGCCATGGGGAAGCCTTCGACTTTGGCCATTTCCTCATTGCTTCGTTCCATGGCCGCACCTACTTGCGGGTAGGAATCGAGGAGCTGGTTGATTACCCCGGCCATGTCCATGGAGGCCAGGTTGGATTGCATCACTTCGGCCATGCGCCTCTGGAACGACTCGGCCGGCTCCATTTCAGGGACGTCGTCTGCGACCCACATGTCGGTAATGGCGAAGAAAGACCCAGACGGAAGCGTGTCGGCTGATGCATCCTTCGGCTTAAACCGGGTTTCGAGAATGAGAACCTTCTGCTCCGTGTTGTACTTGTCGATCTTTTTGGATTTGCCCGTGTCTTTCACCTCGAGGTCGAACTCGACCTCGTACTCCGGAGCGTCGCCCTCGGTCGTCCTCGGCGTGGCCTCCCCGGCCTCGGCTTTCATCCGCGTTCCCATCTCGCTCATCATCTCAGCCATCTCGGCGAAAGTGATGACCGAGTACTCTTTCTTTTTGTGATTGATGCTGATCATCCGTTCCCCGTCGAGATCCATGATCGTCGACTGGTTTTCTCCGTCGGATCTCATCTTGTAGCCCTTGATCGAGACTTCTTCCTTCGTCTCGCCATCGAACAGGCCGCCGAGGAATCCGAGCACGTGGAGCTCGGTCTTTGTGGTCGTCTTGTACGTGACGTCCTGTGCATTCGCATTGGTAACGGCCAACCCGAGGACCAATACTACCAGGAGGCTTTTCGCAATTGTTGGAGGCATTCTGTGCATGACAGTGTTTGATTCGTTGTAATCGCGGCGGGAGGGTAAAATAAACAAGAATGAGGGGCGGCCACAGAGTTTTTTATATCGGTGTATCTTTTCGACCGGATCTATCACCGACACCGGAGGCGACCGATGATCGAGTTTACGTGGCACGAGCCCGCGTCGACCGTCAGTGAGCAGGAGCAACGCGATGCGCTGCAACTGGCCGTGGCGGCGCACGAGACGCTTATCACAGGCTCAGGCCCCGGTCATGAGATGACCGGGTGGCGTGACCTCGTGCTGTCACCGGACGACGCGCTGCTCTCGAACATCGCATCGACCGCCAACGAAATCAGGACCCGGGCCGACGTTCTCCTGTGCGTCGGAATCGGCGGATCATACCTTGGCGCCAAGGCGGTGATCGACGCGTTCAGTCCGTCGTTCGGAGCACAGCGACCCGAGGTCATCTTCGCCGGCCACCACATGGGGTCCTCGTACCTGGCCGAGCTGCTTCGCCATCTGGAAGGGAAATCGGTCTACCTGAATGTCATCTCCAAGAGCGGCACGACACTGGAGCCGGCCCTCGCCTTCCGGTTCATCAGGGACTGGATGGAGCCGCGATTCCCCGATCTCGAGCGTCGCATAATCGTGACAACGGATGCCGAAAAGGGAGCACTGAACAGGCTCCAACGCGAGCTGGGTTTGAAGAAATATGTAATCCCTGACAGCGTCGGCGGGCGTTTCTCCGTGCTGACCCCTGTCGGTCTACTACCCATCGCAGTGGCTGGAATCGACGTTCGCTCGCTGTTTTACGGGGCCGTCGAAACCGCTCGACTCCTCGCAGAGACGGACAACAACCCGGCGCTAGCGTATGCTGCCTTCCGTTACCTACTGCAACGGAAGGGTTTTGTGGTTGAGGCGCTGTCGACTTTTGACCCACGGCTGAGCAGTATTGGGGGATGGTGGCAGCAACTGTTTGGCGAGAGTGAGGGGAAAGATGGGAAGGGGCTTTTTCCCATTACGCTTCAATACACAACCGACCTCCACTCGTTGGGTCAGTATGTCCAGGATGGCCGGCGCATCGTCGCTGAGAGCTTCCTGATTTCCGAGGAGACTTCATCACCATCGGTGCCCACCTCGAGCGCGCTGGATGACGGACTCGAATATCTGGCGGGAAAGCCACTCTCCCACATTAACAGAATTGCGTATGAGGGCACACTTCGTGCACATTTGGACGGAGGCGTGCCTTGTGCAACACTCAGTATTGGCGCCTTGTCGCCCGACACCATCGGAAGCGCACTCTACTTCTTCGAGCATGCTGTTTCTGTCAGCGCCTACATGATTGACGTCAATCCATTCGACCAGCCTGGCGTCGAAGCGTATAAAAACGAGATGTTCAAAAGACTCGGAAAGCCGTGATGATCACGCGCAAAACCATCTCAGAAAGATCGAATAACGATTCTTTTCCCCGACGTTTCCCCACGCCGTCCACTCTTTCTTCCGGTTTTGCGTTTCGTTTGAAACCACGTTTTTAACAATCACGAGTGTGCATGGATCTGTGGAGGAAGTGTAATCTGATTTGATTGAGGTTATAAACACCTCTGAATAACTTGTTAATAATAACACCCTGATTCCTCTGTTGTCCAGGCAGAAACACCAATCACTCAAACGTGTCTGAATGTGGAAAATTCTTTCAGAATCAGATCCTTAGCTCTCGATTTATTTACTAACCGTGTGTTGATAACATGTTTATCCACATTTCCACGACGCCTACTATCGTCACTTCTTCCAGACTTTAATTAATTAAGTAAGAGAAAGAAAGGGGCATGTAAATGTTGATATCCTTACTTCCACGCGTGCTTTCTCACCTTAAGCCCGTCACTTTCCAGCCAAAGAGCTCCGTCGTCGAAAGTCGTGTGTAAGCTGAATCGTGTGTGCATCCAGCGCTCGACAACGTCTTCGTCCGGTAAGCCATACTTCGCCGGACTTCCAACACTGATGATCGCGTGGCCGAACTGATGATCGCCTGCTGCACATTTTATAAAGTCCTCCGTACTGCTGGTCCGGGAACCGTGGTGAGGGACTTTGATCACATCACTGGTCAGAAGTGGGCAGTGCCGCTCGGTTAGGAAGGCCTCTGCTTGCTCCTCTATGTCGCCGGTCAAGAGGAACGACGTCTCGCCGAAAATCATCTTGATTACGACTGAGCGGTCATTTGCTTCAGTCAGATGGTTTGAGGGAGGAGCGAGAACGAGGATGCGTGTCCAAGGGTCGATGTTCAGAGTATCGCCGGCTAAGAGAGATTTATGACAGATACTATGGGTCTGGATGAGGCGCATCGTCTCAGTATAGAGTCCGGTATCCGCGGTCTGTCCGTTATCAGCAACGCACTGCACGAGGTCGTTTTCGAGCAGAGAGGGAACGCCACCAAGATGGTCTGCGTGAGGGTGTGATACAACCGCGAGGTGTACCGACCGCGCGTCGACTTCCTGGAGATTGGGAATAACGGTCCTGACTCCTTCATCGCGGAATGGGTGGCGGTTGCCGGCGTCGACGAGCAGCGTTCGGCCGTTAGGAAATTGTACTATCGCCGCATCTCCATGGCCTACGTCGAGAAAGAGTACACTCACTCGCGGTGAGTAACGTCCTTCGCATAGAGAGAAGATGAGTGAAAAAAGTGGTGGAAGTAGCGCAGTGATTCCGAGCCATCTGCGGTATCCGCTTCTCCGGGAGGTTACGAGTGCCAGTAGAATCGCTATCGATGACGCGCTGACCGCGAGGACGGACGTCGTGGAGAGAATCAGTGCGTCAGAAGATGCGCCAATTTCTGCAAGTTGTTTCAGCACGATACTGAGTATATCTACCGCGCCGCCGAGGGGGATTGCGGCTCGGTACGACAGAAGAGCCGTCAGACAGGTTAGAATGGACGAACAAAGAAGAGCCGCGCCGATCGGAATTGCGGCGACGTTCAGGAAGATGCCCGATACTCCCACATAGCCGAAGTGGAACATCAGAGCGGGGGCTGTCGCCAGGGTCGCTGCGAGGGAGGTGAACACGCCGGAAAGCGTCCATCGCAGCGCTGAGTTTCGAACCACCTTCAGAACATCTGCATCGAGTCCTCGACCCAGCATTAGAAGTCCGATGACGGCCGAAAAGGAGAGCTGAGACCCGGGCTGATAGAGGGCGCCCGGATCCTGGAGCAGGATCACGAACGCCGCCCCACCCAAGGAATTGAAAGGATTCGAAACGGCTCGTACGACCGTTCCGGTGAGCAAAAATCCGGTCATAATGACGGCTCTGATCACCGACGGGCTCGACCCGCTTGCGAGGGCATAAATGATCAGAAGACACAGCGTTGCGCCGGAGCGGAGCCACTCCACCACCTGCCATCTGCACCCGGTTCGCATGAGAATGGGGCGCATCAGTCGGTGAAGCATCATTCCAACCAGCATGACATGAAGTCCTGAAATGGCCAGCAGATGCATGAGACCGCTCCGGGCGAAATCGTCTCTCGTTTGCGTCGACAGCAGCGAGCGGTCGCCCAGGAGGAGTGCGAGCGGAAGGTCACGCGAGGTCGATGGAACGATGTCGTTTATCGTTTTCCTGATGCTGAATCGGACGCGTTGGACGAGTCTCATTACGGTTCCGGTCGACTCATGACGGTGAAGGATGTGCGCGTTCGTCAGCAGGCCGGATGTCCCGTTCGATGCCAGCCAGCCCGCGAAATCAAAGTCTGCGGGATTGCGCCGGCCGGCCGGTCTGCGAAGCACGCCTCTGACAACGACGCTGTCTCCCTCGGCGACCGCGGCCTCATCAGAAACGGTGACGCGCAGCCTGCCCGTAACCGTCTCGCAGGACGCATGCACCCGTATGCAGGCGAGGTCGAGTGAGAACGTGAGCCGATCGTTTCTCCAGAAGACATCTGACGAGACCCGACCCGTCGCCGAAACCGTCGCTCCATGAACGAGTGGGGTCTTCTGGAGTCTCCAATGGACGTGGTCTTGGCCGAATTCTCCAAGAAATGACGCGTGACTTGCTGAAACGGAGGCGAGAAGGGAGATTACGGCCAGGCCGCGCCAGGTCGAGTGCCGGAATACAACACACACGGTAACGAGCGAGATGATCGAGGACACGAGCCAGATCTCACCGGGCAGCCCTGTGCCGGTGAGTCGCTCGATTTGAAGACCGACCGCAAGGCACAGTGCCGAAGTGAGTAGGGGAGCGGGCGGATTCGAGCGCACGTTGGGTCGAGAATTCGGTCATCTTTAAACCCATATAGACAACTTGAGCCCCACGGGCATAACTGCCGGAGGCGCCGTTTGCGTCGTGAGGCACCGTTCTTATCTTGCGAACCGCGACAGCGCGTCGGGTGAATTATTCTGTTCAAACAAATACTGGTCGAATGCGATGAGTAAGCGCCGCCATGCAAGAGAACGCGTCCTGCAGGCACTGT
>DATKEJ010000139.1:0-3367 GCA_035512315.1 Rhodothermales bacterium
GACGCGATAACACATGTGAGACTTGCTGCAAACGCGACTACGAAGATTATCAACGACCCACTGGCTACGATGCTTCGATCGAAGGCAACGCCGTTGGTCAATGACGCAGAAATCTGCCCGAACCAAGCTGCTGACAAAACGAGAATGATCACGCAGCCACCTGCAGCGAGAAGTTTGGTTGCGCCGAGCTTGTTTCCACTAGACACCACTTCGCCGATGCCGCCAGCCGTCAGTGCTACCGTCACTAGAAGTAATTCGCCATTCGAAAGGATTGATGGCAAACTGAGACTCTCGCCGTACATGACCATATGAATACATTTGATCGCGATCGGCAAGAGGGCGACGACGACCCCATAAACTACGAAACGAATTATCTTTGCACGCATCCTGGCTTGGCATCAGGTATAGTGCCAAATAATATGATCCATGTCGCCGCGTTGCAATCGTCCAGTTGGTGCGTTCTGGCGTTCCGGAGGGATCAGCATAACCAGGCAAGACGGACAGGCGCGAAGCCGTTTCGCTGTAATGGACCTCGCGCTTCCGTAATTTTCCCAGGCGACGGCGTTGCGCCTGCCGCTTATTGCCAAGCCTACTTGCTGGATGTCAAGTGTAGATTGGCTGTCGGATGGCATATTTGTTTAGTCCGTAGGACGATCTTCCGGCCGATCAGCTTGGCTGAAGTGCGTGTTACGGCGTGCGCGGGCGTACCTCACCCATGACCACGCTGGCCCGTAGCGGCCGGGGCTGCGCTGCATCCCCTGCGATTGCCTGTCGACCCTGCCTTACTTGCGTCTATGCGGCCGGAGTACGATGCTTCGGTGTGGACCCTGGCACCGCCTCTCGGCGCGTGACCAATTTTCTGATCCGGTCCAGACAGGCTGGGATGCCCGGAGGCATTTCCGTTAGACAGAGCCCGCTGCCAGTGGAACTGATGTCCACATGCCCCATGAACGTAGCCAGTTTCAGCAGGCCCGCTCCCGGATCAGCTCCGTTGCGGTACCAGCGAAGGACCGTTCCCACGGCGAAGGCATGCCGAAGGTCATGCAGACGCAGGGGTGACAACCCCGGCGGAATCGTCAGGCCGAGTTGGGGTACGAGTCCATGGAACGTCTGGCTCACCGTACAGTGGTGGACATAGCCTCTGCTCGTAAACGAGAAGAGCGGCGAGTTCGGCCCTGTGCTGCGCGCCGTCCTCGCCTGCACATACCCACGGAGCATAGCCGCCATGCGTGGACCAAAGGGCACGAGGCGGCTTTTGAAGAACTTTGTATCTCGGATGAGGACTAGCTCCCGTTCCAGATCCACATCGCCCAGTTGAAGGCGACACGCCTCACCCAAGCGCAGCCCCAATCCGTAAAGAAGTGCAAAGAGCGCGTGGTAGGTTGCTCCTCGCATGGGCGCCTTGGGATTGTCGGGCATCTGCCGCGCCAGCGTCAATAGGCGACTCGCTGCCTGTGGATCGATGATGAACGGCAGCCGATGGGCCGAGGTACGCCGGCCTCTGACAAGCACGGGCGTTTGAACGAGCTCCTCCTGGCCGACGAGCCACTCAAAGAGGCGGCGCACCGTGCCGAGCAAATGATTGTAGCTCCGCGCGCGGCTTCTTGGCCTGGATGCCATGAAAGCTTCGATCATGGCCGGCGTCACCTCGCCCGGGCACCGTACCTGCTCCTCGGCCAGAAAACGGTCGAGCAAGTGAAGCGCGCTGGCCTCGGTGTGGTAGCGTCGTCCCAACGCCCGTTTGTAGGCAACGAACCGCGTGATTGGATCGGCCAGGGCACTTTGTAATGGCATGGACATCACAGCACCTCCTCTCCGTTACCGAGGGCAACCTGCCGCAGCGCTTCGATGGCGACCTTGCTGTAGATCTGCGTCGACGACGGGGAGCGGTGCCCCACGTAATCGCCGATCGTTGTGAGCGAGAAGTCCGCATCGACCAATCGCTGGACGCACGTATGCCGAAGCGTGTGAGACCCCGGCCGATGGACCTGTACTCCGGCTCTGCGCAGGTAATGTCCTGCCCGATCCGATACGGCCGCGGAACCGATAGGCTTCACCGGTGCCATGATCCGCAGAAACACGTGACGAAGCTTCGTCTGGGGGCGGCCATGCTTGAGGTAATCGAGAATCGCTTCGCCGACGATTGAGGACAGCGGGTAGGCCGTCGAGTGCCCTGCCTTGCGCTCCGGGATTCGCAGGCGATCGTTCCTCCAGTGGATGTCATCGAGGCGCAGCCCGGCGACCTCCCCGGCTCTCAGGCCATAGGTCACCAGTAGAAGAAGAATAGCGTAGTCGCGCTTGCCCACCGGCGTTCGGCGATCGACGCCTTCGAGCACGCGCAAAAAATCTGGCGATCGCGTCCGCGATTTCTGCGCCGTGCGTCTCCAAGGCGACGATGCTCGAGACGATCGCCACGATCCAAAAGGCGATGATAATCCACAAGGAAGGCAGAACCGCTCGCCGTCCCCGAGTCCTCACGGACGAACGCGGATGATCGTCTTCCCCTTGATCCGCTCGATCGGGTTGAAGGCGGCGACGGCGTCGTCGAGGGTCGAGACGTTGCCTATGTTCGTCCGCAGCCGTCCGTCACGCACCCGCCGGACGACCTCACTCAGTTGGGCGCGATCGGACACGACAACGAAGTCGACCGCCAGGCCGTCGGCGGGCCGCGCCTCGGGCGGTCCGGCGATGGTCACCAGCGTTCCTCCGGCTCGAATCAGGCCTGCAGACCGCTTCCCGATGTCGCCGCCAATGACATCGAAAACCAGATCGACTCCGCCGACGTCTTCCAGGGCGTCTTTCTCGAGGTCGACAAACTCCTGCCCACCGAAGTCGAGCGCCGTCTGACGGTCGGCAGCGCGTCCGGAGCCGATGACGTAGGCGCCGGCCTCACGTGCGAGCTGCGTCACCATCGAACCGACTGCGCCGGCCGCGCCGTGCACGAGGACGCTCTGCCCTGCCTGAAGGCGGCCGTGCTCGAACAGTCCCTGCCACGCGGTCAGGCCCGAGATCGGCAGGCTCGCGCCCACCGTGACGTCGACGTCGCCCGGCAGCGGCGCGAGGTTGCGTGCCTCGACGGCCACATACTCCGCCAGGGTGCCGTCGCGAGTCCAGTCCGTGAGGCCGAACACCCGCTGTCCCACCGACAGCCCCGTCGTGCCATAGCCGAGAGCGCTGACCACTCCGGCCAGCTCGTGCCCGGGAATCGACGGCGTCCGGTCACGGCCGAGGCGATCGGTCCAGGTCGAGGGCCACGCCAGCTCACCCGAGGTGAATCCCGACGTATGAACCTGAACGACGACGTCGTTTATCGCTGCCTGCGGCTCGGGCCGCTCCACCAGCGTCATCCCGGCCGTTCCCGCAGCCT
>DATKEJ010000140.1:0-4175 GCA_035512315.1 Rhodothermales bacterium
CACTGATCGGCCGATTTCACCGTCATGCCCTCGCCTGCGATCGACTTTACGACGTAATAGCTGATCCGGTCACCCCGCTTGAACGTCCGGCCTCCGTCCTGCTCTCTCACCACCAGTTCATAAAGGGCGGACCTGGGTCGATTTCCTGACGCGACGGTCTCGATGTAGGCCTCGGGCTTCGACTTCAACGTCTCGGTTCGAGCGAACTCTGAGACGTGCCAGTTCCTGTTTGAAATGCGATCTCGAAGCTCCACGTACGACGCCTTGATGCCCATGATATCCTCTGCCAGAAGAAGTCGTATCGTTCGCTCGACAAACCTTCTACCGAATGGCTCCAGGGCGCGCGAGATGAGCGACGATCCCTTGATGATGACGTCGCCTCCGTAAGTCAGCAGGGCGTAGTTCTTCTTTTTGTACGAGAGCATTTTGCGGTATCTCCCGTCGAATCCGACGCGAATCCCGTCAGGAAGATCTTCGCCGACTGCACCCAGGAACCTGCGCTCTGCCTCCTCCCCGGCCGGCGCGGACGGCGGTTTGAAAAGAACACCGTCGGTGTCAACCTCAATGACCGTGCCCCCTCGAGCCTCGATTCCTGCAATCATGGCTCTCAGGATCTGCTGGCCGCGAGTCGCCACTTCGTCGGCTCGCTCGGGGTCATTGAAGAGAGCCGCCGCGAACCCGAGGAGACCGTAGAAGCTGTTGATCAAAATCTTGTAGGAGGACTGGCGCGCGTCGAGCTCAGACCGCTCTTGCTCGCTCGCAGCGCCCCGCGCCGCACTCTTGGTCTCCAACCGTAGCGTCGTCAGACGTCGAAGAAGCCTTGTGAAAGCACCCAGTTCGTCGGAGCGGGGTCGGATCTCGTACCGGAGCATGATCGACGGATACAGGCTCTCAATGTCGGCATACACGATGGGGCCAAGAACACCTGTCACGAAAACATCTGTGTACCCGCCCTCCATCTGGGTGCCTTCGCAACCGGCCGGCAGGCTCCGGCGGTTCCGCAGGTACTCTCGAATCAGGAGCAGCTCGATCTTCATGCCGGGACCCGATCGGGCAGCGTGCCCGTAGTTCATTGGGAGCATCTGCGACAGGAAGAACGTCGATCCTGACAACAACGCAGCGATCCTCCCCGTCTCCTCGGCATCGTGGAGGGCGTATCGCACCAACCTGGCGGGGTCGTCTCTCCAGACCCGGCCGATCTCACTTCCGGGCACGTACTCGCGACCCGGAGAGGTGACGCCGAAATACTGAGCGACCTGCTTCAAACCGTAGCCGGGGAGATCCCGTTTGAACACGTCGAATGAGAGCGAAAGGAAGTACGTATCGACCACGTGCCGGCCTGGAACGTCACAAGCCTCGTACTCCACGAGCCGCTCGGCAAAACGCATGTTCGACCGAAAGAACCGTGGCTCCGTCTCCCCGCGCCCGATTGTGAATCGAATGCCATACCGGGCGCAGCGGTCGCGCAGATACGGTATGTCGAATCCATAAATATTGTGACCCTCAATGACGTCGGGATCTCGTGATCGGAGAACCTCCAGAAATCCGCTCAACAGGTCCGCCTCGGTCCGGCCGCGAGCATCGAGGACGAGTGACCAACCCTGGTTGTCACACATCGAGACGATGACGATCTCGTCCTCCTGACGGGCCGCGTTCGGAAACGGACTCGAAGTGGCGACTTCGATGTCAAGCTGCATCCTATGGAGCTCGGCGAACGACATGTCTTTGAAGAGGGTGCGGCCCGACTGAACCAGGAACTGCGCCTCGAGACTTGAGATCACATGATGGCGGAACTCGGCCGACTCGCTCTCCTTTCGTTTCGCGGCCCGCACACCGGTCCAGTAGGCATCGAGCGATTTGGCAATGACGAGTCTGCTGAGCGGGTTGGGTCCGTCGAGACGGTGGACCGAATAGGCGCCCGATTCGAGTTCGTGAACGGCCGACGGATCCGATACGAAAAAGAATGGGTAGAACGCCAATTCTTCGGAGGCAAGCGCACCTGAGGCAGTGCGTCGATACACAATCACCGTGGGCAGCTCGTCAGCCGGTCCGCGCTTTGCGTGCACGGCGACAATCCTGGGAGTCGGATCCTTGCCGAAGAGGAGCAGATCGTCGTCGTGGGAAAATCGATTTACATCCACGGCAGATATCCGGCGGTAAAAGCGGCGACTGGAATCAAAACTTTGTAACTTTCGCCCCGAGATTTCGAGATGAAAGAGGCTTGGAGCACCACCCTCCCACGTTTCCAATTTTTGACTGCACGGCTTTTGCTCTTTTGCTCGCCTAGACGTCGCCCCTCCGTTAAGGGGGGGTTGGTACGCCGTTGGATGCTCCCGGTTTGCATGCTTCTGTGCATTGGTTCTGCGGCGCAGGGGCAGTCAGCAGCAATCACGCTTGAGTCGGCCCCGTCCGACCATCACTTCATCACGCGTGATATAGGCACCAACCTGGGCCAGTTCAACGTCGATGGCGTGCTGCACGACACCGAGGTCGATCGTCTAGTCCTGCGAGTGAGATCACCCCAGGGGGGAGTGGTTCAAGCCCGCACGCTAACGGTCGCCGACATCCCCGCCGCGGCACGGAAAAACGACGCCGTCCCTTTTTCACTTTCGGTCGAAGCCCCAGCCGGATTAACTCCATACGATCTGGAATTGGCTGCTGAAGGCTCGGGCGGCGAGACGGTGCTGTACACGGCCTCCAATCTCACGGTCGGAGATGCGTACATCGTATATGGACAATCCAACGCAGAGGCCAGGCTTTACAACGGTTCATCTAACGCTAATAGAAACAACAACATACTGACCTTCGGAAATGCCAGCATCATAGCGGCGAATATGGTCAATGACCTGACGTCGTACGTCGCCGAAGGGGATGACTGGTCGAAGAAGGGATTCATCGGGCAGTGGCCGATCAAGATGGCACGCATGCTCCTCGATGCGTACGGCGTGCCAATGATGATCATCAATGGAGCAGTCGGCGGGCAGCAGATTCTCTTCTTCCAGCGCAATGACAACAATCGGACCGACCTGAATACCGCGTACGGGCGCCTGCTATACCGTGCGCAGAAGGCCGGAGTCGCCGGATCGGCTAGGGCGATCCTGTGGTATCAAGGGGAAACCGACGGAACCACCGGCGCGAATACACCGCCTGGAGTTTATCAGAACCGATTTGCGGCCCTCTACAGCGATTTGCGGCAGGACTATCCCGGGGCCCAGAAGATCTACGTGTTTCAGGTCAGGGAAGGCTGCAGCCAACCTTCCGTCCAGCTCCGCGACACGCAGCGCCGTTTGGAGGACAATTTCGAGGACGTTCAGGTCATCTCGACCACCGGTCTCAACGGCCATGATGGGTGCCACTTCAGTTACGCTCGAGGGTACGAGGATCTCGGCCAAACCGCCTTTCGCCTCGTGGCACGAGACTTCTACGGGTCGCAGGACACGCAAGGCATTGACCCGCCCAACATCGACCAGGCGCTGTTTACCAACACGCTGCGTTCTGAAATCACGCTGCGTTTCCGTGATCCCGACGACGCAATGCTCTGGGAAGCGGGCTCCGAGTTCTACTTCCGCCTCGAAGGCAGCCAGGTCAAGGTAACCGGCGGACGCGCGAGCGGTCCCACGGTTGTAATGCAGCTTTCAGGTGACGGCTCGGGAGCCACCGGAATTTCTTACCTGGGCCATTCAGGGAGCGGGCCCTGGGTCGCCAATACCCGCGGCGTCGGGATGTTGACGTTTTATAACATCCCAATCACTCAGGACCTCGACGACGACGGGGTAATAGACAGCGAGGACAACTGTCCCACCGTCTCAAATCCGGACCAGCTCGACACCGATGCCGACGGCCTCGGAGACGCCTGCGATCCCGATATCGACGGTGACGGGGTGGCGAACGCTTCCGACAACTGCCCAACGGTAGCGAATCCCGGTCAGGAGGACCTGGACAGTGACGGCGTCGGGGACGCATGCGACAACGACATCGACGGTGACGGGGTGGCGAACGCTGACGACAACTGTCCGGCAGTGGCCAACGTGGACCAGCTCGACACCGATAGCGACGGCCTTGGTGACGCCTGCGATCCCGATATCGACGGTGACGGAGTGGCCAACGATTCCGACAATTGCCCGACGGTAGCGAACCCCGATCAGCGCGATGACGACAACGACGGTCTGGGAAAT
>DATKEJ010000141.1:0-6413 GCA_035512315.1 Rhodothermales bacterium
CTTCGTCGTCTTCGCCGATCTCCACAGCCGCATCGTCACCGACCCCTCAACATACCTCGACTGGCGCCGCTATATGGAACTCGCGGCGATCGCAGCCTGGATAATAGCGGTGAGATTGGTGAGGGTCTCATTCTTCAAGGAGTTCTGGCGACTGTTCTACCCCCTTCTAGCGCTGGGTGGCCTGGTCGCACTGCATGTTTACTTTGACCCTATTGGCGGATTCTGGTCGCTCACCATCTTCAGCGTCGTCGCGACCGCCGAAATGCTCCGTCGCGTGGGACTCGCAGTGTTTCTCAGTCGCCCGGGGTCAACGACAGTCGCAGTTGGCACCGCTCTGTTTTTGATCGGCGCTGTGCATGACTACCTGTCAGGCCTCGGCTGGATCGATCCGGTAATGGGTTTCACAGATCTCGTCCATTTCGGGATGGTAGGCTTCCTCGTATCCTTTGCCCTCTTTCTGGGGACTGAGTTCGCGCGCGCCAACCGGTCGCTTGAGCATCGAGTCGCTCAGATTGCCCAAGAGGCCGAACAGGCCATTCAGGATGAAAAGGTCAACCAGGGATTTCGCATCGAACGCATCCAGGCGGAATTCGACAACCGGCGAAAAGAATTCGAGCAGGCCAAGATGCGGGAGGTCGACGACATTCGAAGATCCCTCACCGTTGCGAACGAACGGCTCAAAGAGATGCAGGACCGGCTGGTGCACGTCGAGGGCTCAGCCTCCCTGGGTAAGCTCGCCACGGGCATCGCTAGCAGCACCGGTAACCTGCTCAAAAGCATCCTCAGCCTGACGGCTTCTTCGACCGATTTGGTCGAAGAACTTCGAGGCTCACTCGCGGAGGGACCGAAGAAAGGACAGGTCGACGACGAGCTCAGGCAACTCAGAAAGAATCTCGATCGGATAAACGAACACAGGGAGACCGCGCGCGAAGTAATGGACGGTATCCTGCAGCATGCCTCGCCGGCATCGGCCGAGTTCGAACAGGTCGACATCAACGTGCTCATCGACCGGTACTTGCACCTCACGCTTCACGGAGCAAAAGGGGAGTTTCCAGCACTGGAATTGGTCGTGGAGCGACTCTATGACCGCCGAGCCGGAACGATCGAGGCGCCCCCCTCGCGGCTCGGCCGAGCGCTGATGTGCATCCTGAGAAACGCGGTCGAATCCGTCGCCGCCCACGCCGAGAAAGCGGGCGAGGACTTCCAGCCGACGATCACCGTCAGTACGCAGAGGCTCGACCACGCGATGCTGATACGTGTGCGCGATAACGGTCCGGGCATTCCCCAGGATCTTCGCGATCGCGTATTCGAGCCGTTCTTCAGTACAAGCCGGCACAAGTCCGGCTTGGGTCTGTCGATCGCGCAGCAGACGATTGTCGACGAGCTGGGCGGCACGTTCGGACTCGAGCACTTCAAGGAGCAGGGCGCCGGATTCTACATCACGATTCCGTTCGCCAGAGAAGTTATCACGGAAGAGGCCGCAGAGACGTCAGAATAGCGTGCCATCGTCGCTCACTATCATCGCGCGGCGGACGAGCGGAACGGGAGGTCCGCCAAACGAAAGGAGACGGTCGTGAAATGCCTTCCACGACAAGCGATCTCCACGCCGTGAGGTCCAGTCCGCCCGAAGCTTCCTTATCATGAGCTTCCCCATGGTGTAGTTCAAATACCCGGGGTCGTACGTTCCTCTCGACGCCTGCTGGCGAGCGTTGCCGGGGTCCTGAAAGGCCTTCTCGCGGAACATCTCCTCCGATTCTTCGACGGTCATCGTTCCCGTGTGAAGACCAATTGCGGAGAGATACCTGACGTTTCGCATGAGGGCGTTCAGGAGTTGTCCGATGTGCACCGTCGGATCGCCGTCTCCTAGACCCGCCTCCCACATCATCTCCTCCGCGTAGTGAGCCCATCCTTCCGCAAATGCATACCCGACGAAAACCCGCCCGAACACGTCGTTCGATCGGTTCACATGGAGGAACTGCAGGAAGTGCCCGGGCCAAACCTCATGAACCGACGTGAAAAGCAGGTCGCTCTTCCCCGGGATGTAGGCGAGCTGCTCCTCCTTTGACCAGTTCGGATCGGGGGGCGCGATGTAGTAGATGGAGGGCAACGACTTCTCGTACGGCCCCGGGATGTCGATGTAGGCCGAATTCGATCTCATGTACGGCGGTGCTTCGCGGACGAGTGCCTCGCCAGCTTCGGGAATTGAGACAAGATCTTCTCGTCCCAGGAACTCTTTGAGAACTTGAAGTTGATCACGCGCTCCCTGAACCGCCCCGCCCTTGGGTTTATCTGCATGGATCCTGTCCACACACTCCCGTATGCTCGCGTCCGGCGCGAAAGCCACACAGGCATCATGCAGGGCTGTGAGGTTTCTTTGTAGATCGGTCTCGCCTATCGCTCGCAGCTCGTCCAAACCGACGTGGACAGCCTCTGTCTCGACAAGCATACGCTGGAACAGATCGCCTCCGATGGCGAAATCGTCGGTTGACTCCGCACGCTGCAGCTCGAGCCAATCGGCAACGCGCCGCATCGCCTCCGAAGCGGTAATCCGTGCAAGATCGAACGACGATTGGAGAGCAGGATCGGACAGGTCGCCGAACGCCGTCGAAAGGTCGTTCTCAATGTACGAGGACAGACCTCCGAAAGTCGCAACACCGAAATCGACGTACGTCAGCGGAAGCGGCGTCCTTAGATTCGCGATGATCTGGTCGGCCACCGCGGGGAGCCCGTTGGCGTAGGCGATGAAACTGCGCGCCCGATCTTGCGGCGCGGCGTACTCGCGCGCGATGTAGACGTTTGGATCCAGCGAGTCGAGCGTCCAATCGAAATAAAATGCCGGGTTTCGGAACGGCCATTCCGCCGTTTCAAGCCAGAAAAGGATGCGATCGATGACCGCGATCACGTACTCGCGCTGGAAACCCTGATGCGCACTCAGGCCTGCCTGGTCAAACTCTCCGACCTCGTCTCTGGCGTCGTGAAGGCGAGCGATCTCGGCAGCGATTCCGGCCGCGCTCCAGTCAGGAAATATCCCGTCAAACTCGTGGCGGCCCTGGACGACGGCGAAATTTGGATGGGCCTGGAAAGTCTCCTCCAGAAACCGGTGAACGAAATCGTCCCACGATTGCGAATCTTGTGCCATTGGTGTGTCGACATGGTGCCTGTGATCAGTTTCGGCACTGCATGCCGATATCAGAAGGCCTGTTGAGATTAGCAGGGCGCCGGGGCTAATCGCTCTCTTCATTACCGAATAGGTTCCAGGTTCCAGGTTCACACCTCGCGGCACCGTGCGCTTTATCCACGGAGACGTTCGACCCCTCCTCGCTCTTCTCAGTCCGGCGAGCTTCACACGGTTTGCGATCGCTCGTTCGGGGCAGGCCGTTCGATATCTGACGTTCGACGTTCGACATCTGACGTTCGACGTCTACGGCTACGGCTCAAAGTCGATCCGTCGCCAAAGATCATCAGGCTCATAGAAACGTCCCCGGGCGATCACGCGGTCAATCCGGCGGACGTTGCGAATGTCGTCGAGCGGATTGGCATCCAATATGACCATGTCGGCTTGCTTCCCGGGAGTCAATGTACCCGATCGGGCGGCCATCCGCATTACTTGCGCCGGCACCTTGGTGGCGCTCATCAGCGCCTCCATCGGCGTAAGTCCAGCCTGCACGTAGAGTTCGAGCTCTCGGTGGAGACTGTGCCCGGGGACGAGCATGTCCGTACCCGCGACGATCGGTACGCCGGCGTCGTGCAGAGCTTTGAGTATGGCGAGCTGGTTCTCAAACTGCATTCTGCGCCGCACGACGGTGTCGCGGGGTGCCCCGGCCGCGCGAAGCTGTCGTTGCAAGGCGGGAGCCACCTTCGAGATCGCGGGCTCAAATTGATCAATGGGCTCGCTGCCGGATCGAGCGTAAAACTCGGAGACGGCGAGGGTAGGATCAACGACGATCGCATGGTCACGAAGAAAGTCGACCGCGAATCGCGCGTCGAAAGACGCCGTGTCAACCAAAGGGCGACGATCCGGCGGAAGGTCGCGAACCTCCGGCGGGAGCATCGCCGCCTGGATATACGACAAATGACTGATCTGATCCATCCCCGCAACGACCGCCTGAAGAACGTCCATCCCGTCCGGAACGTGTCCCGTAATCGTCATGTCCAGCCCGTGTGCTTCACGCGCGATCGTCGGCACAAGGTCTGGGCGGACCAAACTGTAGATCTTGATCTGATCGAACGCAGCGTGACGGTAACGACGAACGAGTGAGACCGCCTCGTCGGGTGTCCTCACCTCGGGGCCTAGAATCAACCCCGCGAGAAACATCCGGGGTCCAATCCCCTGTCCACGATTCAGCACTTCCCGCACGCTGGAGACAAACTCGAATCCATTGGCCATATCGCGGACCGTCGTCACGCCCGCGGCCAGATACGCGGGCCCCCATTCAACCTGCTGGAAATGAGCGTGCATATCCCACAATCCTGGGATAATCGTTTTCCCACGGACGTTGATGACGCGAGTACCGGGTGGGATATCGATGAAAGACGTGGGGCCTACCGCTTCGATCGTGTCGCCTCGAAACACGATCGTCCCGTCTTCGATTGGCGACAGACCCGATCCATCGATAATGCGGGCGCCGACGAGGGCGAAGCGCGCGTCCGACGCATACGACCGGATCCGGCCCTTTTCCAGAATTCGAGCCATGCCGTCTTCCACACCGCGGGCGACGAAATACGGCAGCAGGTCTTGAAATCCGTCGCGAACGATCTCGAAGGGCTCACCCTCTCCATCGATCGTGACGGCAGCGATCAGTTTGCCGCGCGCGTCGGTCCACAGCGTCTCGGTCCCCCAGATGACGCCGCCCACCGAGTACCTTTCGAGAACGATCCGAGACCCCGAGAACGCGACGGTATCGCGGCCACGTTCCTCCACACTCACGGTCCCTTCGGGCAGGACGGGCAAGGAACCGGGCTTCCCGTGTTTCCTCCAATACCGCAGCAGCATCATCTGAACGGCCGCAGGCGCGTATCCGGCAATCGCGAAAAAGCGGCCCGGAACGAAGGACGTTCGCGTGTCCTGCCCCTCGGTAATGCGTGCAGACCTCCGCATGACCTCGACCGCAAGATCGATTTGATGGGATCTGGCGGTCTTCCCAGCTATGCGGAAACTCACTGGAGACAGGTCTTCCTTCATCCTCAGCGTCGTCCGGAGTGGGACTGGAGTGCCGCGATCGACGTACTCGAAATTCGACTCGAGCGTCAGCGTGTCCTGTTTAAGGCGGATCTCGTAAGTCTCGGTGCCTGCGCGCTGCTGTACCCAGAAGAGGTGAAATCGGCCCTGCTCGATGAGCGAATCTCTTGGCGGGAGCGGCAGCGAACCCTGTGGCACAAGCGACGAGTCCTCAAGCGGGGGCGAGGGGTCCTGCGCCGCCGAGACGGCAGTCGTAGCGAGTACGGCCAGCGCGGACAGACAGAATCTCCGTGCATGCGCACGAATATCGCGTCTCACCCCGTCAATCCCGGGTGCGTTTTCGACGGTTAATCGAGTCACCCTCAAGCCGCGTAATCTCCTGCTCCGAGGAAGTGCAGCGAGACCTCGAAGATTCGCACCTCGTCGGGATGATCAAATCGCTTGAGAAACAGCTCGAACTGCACAGCGTCACTCATCTGCACCTCCACTGTTTGGTCAACGTACGGCGACGTTTGCATCCCGTTTCATTTCGCCGCGCGGAAGCCGCTACTCGACGACGGCTATGCACTCGATCTCGACACGCGAGTCAAGCGCCAAACCGGTGCCGGCGAAGGCACTCCGAGCTGGCTTGTTGTTCGGAAAGAACGTCTTATACACTTCGTTCATTGCCGGCCACTCGGCGATATCGGCCAGCATGACCGTGCATTTAACCACTTGATCCATGCTGCTTCCGTACTTCTCGACCACCGTCTTGATGTTGGTGAGCGTTTGTCGGGTCTCGGGCTGGATTCCTCGATCGGGATGCTTTCCCGTCGCCGGGTCAATCCCGATCTGGCCCGACAGATAGAGGGTGTTCCCAACGCGCACCGCTTCGGAGAAGGGCAGATCCGCAAACGGACCCAGGAACTCGACGTCAGACGAGGCGGGGTCGTCTTGGGCTATTGCTGGACTGGCGGCGATGACAAGCACCGCAACGAGAAGGATTACTATTCGGTTCATAGGATCCGTTTTTGGGGATGGACTGATAAACGCAGAAGATACGCAGTCGAAGGATGAATGCCCCCGCGGTCCGCCCCGGAGTACCCAGGCTCTGCGTTGTAAGACACAATAATCCGTCAATACGGGCGTTTTTACTCACGGATCCAGTCAACACATGCCGGCCGGCATCTACCACGTTTATCCAACCTTCATCCAACCATGAAAACACACCTTTTCGCGATGGCGGGCATTTTCG
>DATKEJ010000142.1:0-3811 GCA_035512315.1 Rhodothermales bacterium
GGTCGCAACAACTGAAATTGAGTACATGAGCGAATTCAAAGAAAAAAAGGAAGGCGGTAACTCGCATCTCAACATCGAGTTGTCCGAAAAGGTGGCCGAGGGGGTCTACTCTAACCTCGTGATGATCGCCCACTCTCCTGAGGAATTCATTTTCGACTTCATTCGCGTGATGCCCGGCGTACCGAAGGCGCGGGTCAAGAGCAGAATCATCGTGACGCCCCAGCACGCGAGACGCCTGCTGAATGCACTGACCGACAACATCGATCGCTATGAGGCGGAGTACGGACCTATCGGAGAGTCTCCTTCGCAGCAGCCGATCATCCAGTTCCAGATTCCGGGAGGAGAGGCTTAGGCCGGCAATCTTCACGTGCGTACACGAACGAGCAGCACGCACCCGATCAGCGCAAACACGACGTGGGGCAACCACGAGGCAACGGCAGGCGAAAGATCGCCGGCGTAGCCAAACGGCTCACTCAGTTTCTGAAGCGCGAGATACACAAAAGCGATTCCCAGCCCGAGTCCTAACTGAACCGCCTGGCCACCCTGACGCCTCACCGCGGCCAGCGGGAGGCTGATAAGGATGAGAATGAGGTTCGCAAAAGGATAGGCAAACTTGGAGTAGTACTCCACGAGTGGACGCCCGGTACCCCCAACACCCGAACGCTCCAGAGCGTCGAGAAACGACTTGGCCTCGGATATCGTGAGGAACTCGACGTCCCGCTCACGCCGTCGCAGGTCCCTCGGAAGGACGTTGAGAACGGTGTCCAACTCTACCGAGAACTCACGATGTTCGCCGCCGTCCGACTGAAATGTTCTGCGCGTGACATCCTGGAGCCGCCAGACACCGATCGAGTCGACCCAGCGCATCTCCCTCGCATCAATTCTTTCTCTAATTCTGTTCGAGCCTTCGAAAATCTGGAGCGACACCTCGTGCGCGGTATCGGTTCGCCTGTCGAAGTAATCGGTGACGAGGATGGTCGAGGGACTGTTCTGAAGGTGCAGGTTGCTCGTCTTTAGTCGGGTCCGGTCGTCCTTGAAGTAACGGTACTCGTAGTCGACCCTGACTTGATTCGTCTTCGGGACCACCCATCCGTTGAACCACCATACGCCTCCGGTGACCATTACCCCCACGAGGGCATATGGGATGAACAGCCGAAAGATTGAAACGCCGCTGGTCATCAGCGCGGCCAGCTCGAGCTGCTGCGCGAGCTTTGCCGTGATGAATACGGAGGCGAGGAACAACGCCAGCGGCGAGGTCAACTTGACGATCTCAGGTACGTAACTCGGGTAGTAGACTAGAAACACCTCCCTCATCGACGCACCACGGTCGTAAAAATCGTCCATATACTCGACGTAGTGGAGGGCGATGAAAAAGAGGATCAGCAGAACGACCAGGGTCGCGAATCCGAACAGCAGCCGGCGAATGATATAGCGGTCGAACGTGGTCACGCTACAAATTATCTCCCCCGGATCCGGCACTATGAGTTTTGGGCGAAAACACCCGTCCGCATTGGGCGTTAAGGGGTAGGCCGGTAAGTTTTTCCCGTTCCATGCTCATCACCCGGTCGCCCAAGTCCGACCTGTTTTCCATATCGACATGAAGATACACGAATATCAAGCCAAGGACGTGCTGCGCCGGTTCGGCGTTCCCGTACCGCCGGGAGAACTCGCCACAACAGTCGACGAGGCCGTCGCGGCTGCCGAGAGACTCAGGGACGCCGGCGCGACGCTTTTCGTGGTGAAAGCGCAGATCCATGCGGGTGGCCGCGGCAAAGGAGGCGGCGTAAAGCTCGCACGGTCCGTCGACGAGGTGCGGGATCTCGCAGGCAGAATGCTCGGCATGCAGCTCATCACCCACCAGACCGGCCCGGAAGGCCAGACCGTTCGCAGGCTCCTCATCACGTCGGGTGTGGACATCGAGAGGGAGTATTACGTCGGCATCACCCTCGACCGGGGCCGCAACATGGACGTCGTCATGGTCTCCACCGAAGGAGGAGTCGAGATCGAAAAGGTCGCCGCCGAGACGCCCGAGAGGATCCACAAGACCTGGGTCGATCCGCTTACCGGATTTCAGGCCAATCAGGCAAGGTGGCTAGCGTTTTCCCTCGGATTCGAGGGCGAACAGCTGAAACATGCCGTCCGCTTCATCGCATCGCTCTACAAGGCTTACAAAGCCTCCGATGCGTCCCTCGCTGAGATCAACCCGCTCACCTTGACGACGTCCGGCGACGTTATTGCACTCGACGCTAAAATCAACGTCGACGACAACGCCCTATTCCGGCAGAAAGCCATCGCAGAAATGCGCGACCTCGATGAGGAGGATCCATTCGAGATGGAAGCAAGCGAGCACGGACTGAACTATATCAAGCTCGACGGCAACGTCGGCTGCATGGTCAACGGCGCCGGCCTCGCCATGGCTACGATGGACATCATCAAGCTGGCGGGTGGTGAGCCGGCAAACTTCCTCGACGTAGGCGGAACAGCGAGCGTGGAAACGGTCGAGGCCGGGTTTCGCCTCATCTTGAAGGACCCGAAAGTCGAAGCGATCCTCGTTAACATTTTCGGAGGAATCGTTCGATGCGATCGCGTCGCGGGCGGCATCGTCGAGGCCGCCTCAAAGGTAGACATCTCGGTGCCCCTCATCGTCAGGCTTCAGGGGACGAACGCCGAGGAAGGTCTTCAGATTCTCCGCGACAGCGGACTGCGGGTCGAGACGGCCATCCTGCTCGAGGAGGCCGCAGAGAAAGTGACCTCTGCACTGGAGCGGGCCGCCTGATTTGGTGTACTCACCCTGGATCGAACCATGGACGTGAAATCCGCGCCGGACGGTGTGCTGATCACTGGCGTTGTTAAGCGTTTCGGCGCGCTCGAGGCCGTCAGCCACGTGTCGCTGGAGGTCGGTAAAGGCGAGTTCTTTTCCCTCCTCGGTCCCAGTGGATGCGGCAAGACCACGCTTCTTCGAGTGGTGGCCGGTTTCGAGCGGCCCGACGAGGGGCGCGTTTGGATTGGGGGCCTTGATGTGACGACGACCCCTCCGCAGAAAAGGCCGACGGCCATGGTGTTCCAGAATTACGCTCTCTTCCCAAACATGACGGTCGGTGAGAATGTGGCCTACGGGCTCAAAGTCAGGAAGGTCGGCCCCGGCGAGCGAAAGCGACGTGTGTCGGAGGCGCTGCGTCGAGTACATCTCGAGGAAATGGTCGGCAAGCCCGTAGACCAGCTTTCCGGAGGTCAACAGCAGCGTGTCGCGGTGGCAAGAGCGATCGCTGTGGAACCGGCTGTACTTCTGTTCGACGAACCACTCAGTAATCTCGACGTCGCACTGAGGGAGCGCACGAGAGGTGAGCTCAAATCGATTCAACAGCAGCTCGGTCTGACGAGCGTCTACGTAACCCACGACCAGCAGGAGGCCCTGGTACTGTCGGACCGAATTGGCGTCATGCGCGACGGCAAACTTGTCGAGGTCGGCGAGCCGCGGGAGCTGTTCATGAATCCACGGACCAGATTTGTGGCCGCATTCCTGTCGGGATGCAATCTGGTCGCGGATCCTGATACGGCGCGGCGCCTCTCCGGCGCGCCTACTCCAAACGGTCGCGTGCTGGCAGTCCGCCCCGACGAATTATCAATCAGCCGCGAACCTGAGCATGGAGTCGAGGCACACGCCATCAGCAAGAGCTTCCTGGGCCTGCAGTCCGAGTGGGTCGTCCGGATAGGCGAGACATCGCTCCGGATCCTCACCCCTCCCGACTATCCGTTTGCCGAGACCGTGTACGTATCGGCCCGGAGCAGTAGGTTTGTCGAGTAAAACGTT
>DATKEJ010000143.1:0-3908 GCA_035512315.1 Rhodothermales bacterium
CGTCAGCTTCACGCACCACGCCAGCTGCAGGACTAACGCGGGGCGCTATCGAGTTCCCACATTGAAGAACATCTACTTAGCCACTTTCCCGGTAGCGAGTAGCATATCGAGATCGCCGTCGCCGTCGAGGTCTCCGAACGCCGGGGCGTAGTGGTAGTAGTTGCCGAAATCCAGCCTCTCCTCCTCGGCAAAAACTGGGCTGACGGCGGATCCCATGTTTCGGAAGATGAACAGGCGTGAGGCTGTGGGACTTATGGGGTCGATTTTGTTCGAAACCACGAAGTCGAGATCACCGTCCCCGTCTATGTCGACCAGTACAGGATAGCTTTCGGTTCCTACGTCAATCATACTTAAAAAACGGCGGGTGACAAGCCGGAAACCGTCCGCGCCTTCGTTTCGCAGGTGATAGAGGTTGTCGGCCGAAGTCCGATTCGCGTCGAAGGCCCCGCCGAGCACTCCGATGACGAGGTCCTGATCCCCGTCGCCGTCGAGATCGGCGAATACGGGGACGTTGTACCCGCTGGTTTCCACCGGATCGTTCAGCGGGAACCGCACGGGTTCACCTCTCAGATTCGGCTCCTCGCAGCTCCCCGTGTTCTCGATAAGAAGCAGGCCGGGTTCGAAAAAATCCCCCCAGAAGAAATCCAGGTCCCCGTCGCCGTCGACGTCGAAGAATGCGAGCCCGTTGGCGCCGTGCATGCTTCCGAACTGGGCCACGATGGAGATGCCCTGGAAGCGATCCTCCACGAATCGAAACCGCGGGATTCCGGCGTCGTCGAGGTGATCGAGTTCATACCGGGTAACGGATCCGTCTAGCCGGCCGATGAAGAGATCGAGCCGGCCATTGCAGTCGATATCGGCGACGTTAGGGTTGTTCTGGCGATCGGAGAACACAGGCTCGCCGGTGACGTCGCGAAGGGTATCCTCAGCCATGACGAAAAGGGGAGAGGATGCCGAGCCGTCGTTTCGGTAGTAACGGACTCTGCTGTAGCGCCTTTCCGTCAGCAGATCTAAGTCGCCGTCTCCGTCGATGTCTACGAACCGAAACCAGTCACCCAGCTCGAGCGATCCGTAGTGGTCAGTTCTCCACTCGAAGCGGGCTTCGGCCGCGGTTCCGACGTTCTCGTAGAAGCTCACCCTCCCGGGATTCTCCTGAAGGAAAAGATCCAGATCTCCGTCGTCGTCGATGTCGACAAACTGAGGGCGCGGAACGTTCAAGCCGCCTAGAAAGGGCTGGTCGTAGGGCTTGCCGTCGACGTCTACCACTGAAAACGGGGAGACCACCTGGACGAGCCTTGCGCCGGCATCGCGCGTGCCCGAACCCGTTGTCCCGCACGCGACGAGCGAGCAGGAAAGAGAGACGACGATATATCCCGGCAGGTGGCTCTTCGTGATCATCTCAGGGCGTTACCGAGCTCCTATTCCGGTGGCGTTCTCCTCAACTTCGAGGACCTTCAGGATGCGATAACTCTCCGTATCGATTATGGCCAGTGTTCCGACCAGCGCATTGTCTCCGAGATCGTAGCGGGGAGTGTAGCTGCCGTCCATGTTGTTGTTCGACACGAAAAGCTTCGTCCCATCGAGCGAAATGGCCGTAGCGTGAGGCTGCGCGAGTCCTCTGCCTGAGATCGTCGCAGCGAGAGAGTGCTCGGCGGCATTGTAGACCGTCACAGAATTCGAACCCTTCGTCGCGAGATAGATGAGGGTCCCTTCCCGCGAATACACCGGATCCCAGGGCATCGCGGTCAAGTTGAGCGAGTCGCTCAAGACGGGCCGCGCGGGATCGGCAAGATCGAAGAACAGAAACTTGTTGGATACGTGGCCCCCCGCGACGAGCGTTCGACCGTCAACTGAAACGGCAAACTGAACGAGCGCGTGCGGAGGCCCGGGAATATTCAGCAGATCGGCCTCCAGAGTTCGCGTGTCCATCGTGACGACCTGGTTGGCCGACATGCTGGAGGTGTAGAGGTAATTGCCGTTCCTGCCGAGCGTGAGCGCATGCGGACGAGCAATGAAGACGTCGACTTCCTCGATTTCCATCGCCGAGCGCGCAACGACGCCGACCCGCTGCGGTGGATTGACGGCCTTCATCGATCGACCCACGTAGAGGAAGTCTGTGTTCGGGTCCAGCGCAAGCAGGCCCGGCCGTTCGAAGTCGACCTGGCCGACCAGATTGTTCGCCCGGTCAAACTTGAGCACCTTGTTGTCGCCGATCAGCGACACGTACCAGAACGATCCATCGGGTTCGACGGCTACGTGGTGGGGCATGGCCCGATCCGAGAAGCCGAGCGCGTGGAAATCGACCGTTCGGGCGACGACGCCTGCCTTGACGTCGATAACGGAGACCATGGCGGCCCCTTCGTTGCAAACGTATACGAACTCGTCGGAGTCAGCGAAGGGCACGGCTCCCTCGTCGGAGCGGGCCCCTGCATCGATCCACTCCGAAATCGTCTGGATCTCCGCAGCAGTCAGCGTATCGGCCTCTTCCTCAGCAGGGTGAGCCGGTGCATTCGCCCTGGTCACCAGCTCAATGAGGAGGCTGTTCTTGGAGTCGAATGGAATGATTGCCTCGCCGTGCCGGCCCCCGGCGATCAGATGCTCCCACGAATCGAGTCTCAGCAGCTTCGCCGGGTTCTCCCCGGCGTGACAGGACACGCAGCGCTGATCGAGTATAGGCTGAATCTCGGTACTATACGTTTTCGGCGACGCCAGGCTATCCATGGATTGGCCGTACAGGCCGAGGCGCCCTCCGAAAACAACCAGAATGATGCAGGCGATTAACGCGACATTCTTGAACATGGGAGTAAACGATTACCACGTGACAAAATAGAAACCCGCCGACGAAAGGTGTCTCTATCCGCCGGCGGGCCGTAATCGAATTCACGCAAAGTAGGCGCGCTCAGCTGTCGACTTCGGATCGCTTCAGGATGAACAACCCTTCCTCCGCGCTCGTCGCAATAATCAAGCCGCTCTTAAAGAACGGGAAGTTGCTCCAGCTGCCCCCGAACCCGGGCTTGTCCGTCCCCCAGGGAACCGTGTCGAAGTGCCCGACCTCGACTGGAGCCTCGACATTGCTCACGTCAACAATCCGGATGCCGCTGACGTAGTTGGATTGGTACATGTACTGACCACGGATGTAGAGATTGTGGTCTGAGGCCTTGTTGGAGGAGACGTACTCGTTTACGAGCACGGGGTCGTCCAGCTCGGCCACGTCCCAGATCAGCGTGCGCGTACCGTCGGTCGTTCCGTTGATTTCGTCGAGCTCATCATTTACGAAAAGGTGGCGGTGATCTTCACTGAGCCAGCCTTGATGGGCATAACCAGGATTCGGGTAGTCGCCGCGAGCGAGTGCCTGTATGTTCTGCTTGTCGGTCACGTCTGCAATGCTGATTGCATTCTCGTTCGCTGCGAAACAGATTTCCCGACCGGTGTACCGTTCGTCGGGACCCCTGTACGTGACGCACTGGGCATCGTGGGTGTAGCCCGTCCCGGAATTTCCGGTGGCGGTGTGGGCAAAGCATCCGGCGAAGACCGGGTTCACGGGGTCCTGCACGTTGATGATGTGTGATCCGCCGCCGCAGGTTTCCCCGCCCTGAGAGTTTCCAACTGTGTACGCAAAGCCGGTCTCCTCATTGATGACGATGTTGTGGGCCGAGAAGATGCCGTCGTACCGGGCTGTTTCCTCGAACTCCGCGGGCGGGTCTTCAACGTCGCGAAGCTGCCGAAGATCGAATATCTGAACTCCGTGCGCTCCGGCCCCATCGGCGACAATGAACACGTGATCCTTGTAAACCTTCATGTCGCGCCAGATGCTCGGAGGAGACCCGGCCGTACGCGGAAGGAAGCCTAGGTTTACAGGGTTCACAGGATCGCTCAAATCGACGAAGCTCGTGCCGTCATTTCGTCCG